>JAAZAW010000335.1 GCA_012514125.1 Phycisphaerae bacterium
CTCGAAGAGCATTCGATTCGGCGGGAACTCGAACAAAGCCTTCATCGGCTGGGAACCGATCGTATCGATCTCTATCAGGTGCATGTTTTCGATCCGGATCGTATTATGGAAGAACCAATCCAGACACTCCTGAGTCTCAAACAGGAGGGCAAAATTCGGGCAATCGGCATCTGCAACCCCATCCCGGGTCAGCTTGAACTCTGGCATCGCGACGGAGAACTCGATGTGGTTCAGCAATCCTACAGTTTGTTCGATCGACGGGCGGAGCTGGATATTCTTCCATACTGCTTCAATCATGGCATCTCCGTCGTCGCCTGGTCGCCGTTGATTCAGGGACTTTTGTCAGGCAGGATCGGTCCGAATCAGAAATTTGCGCCCGAAGCCTTTGACGGCGATAGCGCTCGGTTCAATTCTGAAAAATTGCAAGAGGTCGCGTACCGGCTCGGCGAATTTACCATGATCGCTCAGCGATATAAAATCGATCTGGCTCAACTGATGCTCGCCTGGACCGTTCAAAGCGCTGGAGTGACCCATGCCCTGGTCGGGGTGCTGGATGCCGACAAGGTCGGCGATATCGCGAGGGCGGGCGATATCTCGCTAAGCCAGGATGAAGTCGGGCGAATCAACGCGATTATGGAAAGTAGCGAGGAAGAAACCATCGAAGCCTGGAGCTTGTAACGAAATTAAAGCTTATAACCTCTTAGAGGGCTGGGAACAGGGAAATTTTTTTATATATGCGGGGGGTGCGTGATGCTTTATCGAACTATCGGCCGGTCGGGAATCAAAGCTTCCGTGGTCGGCATGGGAACGTGGGTCACAGGCGGCTGGATGTGGGGGGGATCGGATGAAAAACAATCCATCGACGCCATCCAATTGGCATTGGATCTGGGGGTAAACCTGATCGATACGGCGCCTATTTACGGATTTGGGCATTCGGAAGAAGTTGTGGGAAAGGCACTTGCGGGGCAGCGAGACCGGGCGGTTATCATTACTAAATGTGGCCAGGTGTGGCATGACACCAGGGGAAGTCATGCGTTTGACGACAGCGGCAAGTCGGTTTACCATTATCTGGGACCCGAATCCATCCGCTACGAACTGGAACAAAGCCTTCGCCGACTCCGCACCGACTACATCGATATCTATATGGTTCACGTGCCCGATGCGACCACACCGGTTGAAGAAACGATGAAAGAATTGCTCGATCTTAAATCCGAGGGCAAAATCCGAGGTATCGGCCTGAGCAACATGACCATCGAGCAACTCGATCAATACTTGCAGGTGGGGCAGGTGGATTGTGACGAAGAAAAATACAGCATGCTGGATCGGGAAATCGAGACGAGCCTGTTGCCAAGATGTCTATCGAAGGAAGTTTCGGTCGTGGCGTATTCGCCTTTGTCCAACGGCTTGTTAACGGGGAAGCTGAGTCCCGATCATCAATTCAACGAGGGTGATATGCGGGGGGCAAATCCGCGGTTTGATCCTCAAAATATAAAAATAATTAATGAAATGCTTTCAGAATTTGATCCCATTGCACGAGATTACAAAATAAATTATACTCAATTAGCGATAGCATGGGTGTTAGCCAGGGCTGGAGTGACTCACGTGCTGGTTGGTGCGAGAAATTCCGAGCAGGTTCGGCAAAACGCCGCCGCCGCCGCGGTGAGCCTTACCGAGGACGAAGTGGAACGGATGAATATGGTGGTTGAAGTTTACACGCATCAGATGTATGCTTCAAGTTAGAAAGAGGCATCATACGAAAGCAGGATAAAAACACCGCTGATCGTGAGATGTGTTTTTAAAGTGTCATTTTAACTTGAAAAAGACGGTCAAATCCGTTGACATCATTTGCGGTAGAGTCTATACTTATGGATTGTTTTGAAAAATAGAGAGGAAGTATCCATGGCTCAGGGCCAAGAAGGCAGAAAAGTATTGCTTGTAGATGACGACGAGGAAATTCTTGTCGCCATGGAAGCAACGTTGGGGCAAATAAAGGAAATCACACTCGATCGCGCGACTAATGGCAATCAGGCGGTTGACAAGATTGATAAATTCGAACCGGAAGTTGTTGTTTTGGATATGATGTTACCCAAAAAGTCCGGTTTTCTGGTGATGGAACGCATTCGCCAGATTCGAGACCGTAAAAAATCGCCCAAACCGTATGTTGTCATGATTACCGGCAATCCCGGCTCACGCCACAAAGACTACGCCAAGAGTCTGGGCGTCAATGAATATCTCAACAAGCCGTTCCGGATGGATCGTTTGGTCACAACGGTTAAGAAATTTCTTGAAGAATCCCAGGAAAAAACCGCTTAGAGACAGCGATATTTAAGCATTATAATTTAAAAATGTATTCAGGAGCAGTTTAAGGTATGGAAATTTTGTCTGAAAAGAGACGTCAAGCACGAGAACAGTATCGATTACATGAAAAAGACAGCGGTTCGGCAGAAGTTCAGATCGCTATCTTGACTGCACGCATCACCCATCTGACGGACCATTTGAAGGATCATCACAAAGATCATTCCTCTCGAAGGGGTTTGTTGAAGATGGTGGGTAATCGCAATGCTCTTTTGAAATATTTGAAGGGCAAAGATTTGTCCCGATATCAGAAGATCATTGGCGAACTGGGACTCAGAAAGTAAATTCAGCTATCAGTGTCAAGCGGGCGATTCTGGAAAAAGGGTCGCCCGTTTGCTGTTATTAATGTAACTTATTTTGTGTGTGAAAAACTGTTGACGTTTCGGGGTTTTGATATCGATCATATTAACTGAAGAATAAATAAAAGTGTAAAGATAAAAGATGTAGGAAGTAGTGAAGTTAGGAGTACATGTATGGCAGTTTACAAAGTAGAGAAAGAAATCGCCGGTCGAATGTTATCGATCGAGACCGGCAAGTATGCCAAGCAGGCCCATGGCAGCGCCGTGGTTCGCTATGGCGACACCATGGTGATTTCGACCGCATGTTCGGCCCCCAGTGAACCGGAGGAAGATGCCTTTTTCCCGTTAATGGTGGATTACCGCGAACGGACCTCGGCAGCGGGCAAATTTCCGGGTGGATTTATCAAACGCGAAGGCCGACCGACGAATAAAGAAATTCTGACGATGCGGATGATCGATCGTCCGATCAGACCTTTGTTCCCGAAGGGATATTTCGATGAAGTTCAGGTCCAGGCGATTGTGCTTTCAGCCGATCAGCAGAACGATCCGGACTTGGTGGGAGTAATCGCAAGTTCGGCGGCGTTGTCGGTTTCGCCGATTCCATTCCAGGGGCCTATTGCCGCGGTGCGCGTAGGGCGGCTGGATGGTGAATATATTCTGAATCCGACGAACGCTCAGTTGGAGTTTTCGGAGATGGACCTGGTACTGGCCGGTCATAAGGACGCGGTCAATATGATCGAGTTCGGCGGCCAGGAGTTGCCGGAAGAGGTGGTTCACGGCGCGATTGCGTTCGGTCATGAGGCGATCAAAACAATTTGCCAAATGATCGAAGATTTGGCGGCCCAGGTGAATCCGACCAAACAGCCGATTCCGGAATTACCGGCGGAATATCATCAATTCCTCAAGGAACTGACCAGCGATTTCCGCGATCAGTTGCGAACGGCCAAACAGACGCCGATGAAGCAGGATCGAGCCGCGGCGGTTGCCCAGGTGAAACAAGCTGCGCTGGAGCGTTTCGCGCCGGCAGGGTCTGAAAATGAAAAGGCCCTTCGGATTGCGTTCATGATGGCGTTTGAAGATTTCGAAGAA
>JAAZAW010000336.1 GCA_012514125.1 Phycisphaerae bacterium
ACAATCCCCGCTTCCGCGCATCGTCCTCTGAAACAGTCCAAAACGCCGGAAATCGCGGCGTTATTGAAAAAATTCGAGGTTCCCCCACAAGCATTTCGCTGTCGGATGGAGCAAATCGGCGAAAGCGACTCCGCGGTGATCTGGCGGGTGACGTTTCCCTCGCCGTGGGTCTCGCCCGATCCGGTGAACAACACGGTCTGGTGCGAATATTATCAATCGAAAGCCGCGGGGCGGCGCCCGGCGGTTATTTTGCTTCACCCGCTGGACCTTCGCGCTTCCATGATGCGGGATATTTCGGAAAAAATGTCCAAAGCGGGGATGGATTGTCTCTGGATGGAGATGGCGTATTATGATCGGCGCGCGCCGGGCGGCCTGATCGACTTGCTGGGGATGGTGAAAAATTTCGATCGCCTCAAGTCCGCGGTATGTCAAACGGTGATGGATGTTCGGCGGGCCTCGGAGTTCCTGGTGAGCCAGCCGAACGTGGAGCCGAAAAAGATTTACCTGATGGGTTGCAGCCTGGGGGCGCTGGTGAGTTCGCTGACGATGGGAGTCGATGGGGAATATTCCAAGGTGGTTCTGCTTCTTGGCGGAGGCGATATCGCCAAAATCATGGTTGTCAATGAGGTCTGCATGAACCTTTTGAAGGTGCTTCACCAAGGCCGGGTCCCGAGCTATGCGGAAATCAGCGATCGCCTGAAGCTGATCGAACCTTTGACGTATATCGAACGAGCCAAAGGAGTTAAGGTTTTAATGATCAACAACAGCGGCGACACGGTTATTCCGCCTGAGTGCAGCCGAAAACTGGCGGAAAACCTGCCTCACGCGGAAATCAAGTGGTACGAGGGAAATCACGCCCGTTTGCCCATCGACGAGCTTGTTCCGATGATTACAAAATTTTACCAGGGAAGATAAAAGCTCATCAGAAGTTATAGCCCGTTTGCCTGGGCGGTGAATTCTTTCATCGGCATGCCGACATTCAGTTTGACATCTTTATAGATGTACTTGCCGAGTAAGTTATTGCGGGCGTCATAGCAGAAAATGGCCAGGGGCACCAGCCATTGCTGATCGATGTGAACGATCATGTGCTGATCGGGATAGCAGGATTTTTCGGGCAGGAACCGTTCGATGATGTAGGTCGCCCTGCCGTCGACATGGCTGGTTCCGGTGTACCGGAGTTTTAAGTCATTGGCTTTCAGGGCGGTTTCGTTGACTTCGATGATCAACCCAAGGGCTTTGCCGAAGCCGAACTGATCGAGCCTGCGGCGTGACATTTTTGCGGCATCGGGGGTATCGACGGGCCGATTGACATGGGTTCGGACAAACCAGCCCAGAATACCGGCGGGCTTGATCATAGCTTTATTATTGTTAAAATCTTTTACATACAAGACCTTATCGACCATTGAAGGGTTTTCGATCCATTTCATAAAGACGGAAAACGGGGTTTCTCGAAATTTGACGAAAATGGTTTGTTCTTTGGAGAGTTTTCCTTTAAGTAATTCCTGTTTAAGGAACGTGCAGGTATAATCGCGAATGGTCGAATTATAGTTATCGAGCGAATTTTTAAGAAATTTCTGCGGATCTTCCTGTGCGAGGGTCAGGCGTTCGAGGTTCAGACGCGATTGCGCCGCAGGAAGATTAACAGACGCTTTTGCTTCACTGGCTGAGGCCAAGACCGGCCAAAATGCAAGGAGTCCACCCACCGCCAATAGAATTGTTTGTTTTTTTACTTTGGTCATATTATTAGCATCCTCACCGAATCCCTATTGACTGCCGGTTTATTATCGGTCTGTCCGCAGGTTTGCTTTAATGCGGTTTGCGGGATCGATATTCCTATATTTTGGGCGATTTGAACCCTTTTGCTGAAACATGGAATAACTATAGTCAGCCTGGTGGACAAAATCAACCGCGGAACTGTTTGGAATCACCAATCCGGTTCGACATTTTTGTCAACAGATTATTATACGTTGCCCGGCCAGGATGGATTGAAGAATTTTCCGTTTTCGCTGATGGTCTCACCGTCAACGACGATTTTTCCGCCCTGCCGGAGGTCGCAGACCATGTCCCAGTGCAGTCCCGACTGGTTTTTGGAGCCTGTTTCAGGATAGCCTGAACCGACGGCGGTGTGGATGGTTCCACCGATTTTTTCGTCGAAGAGGGTATTTTTGGTGTAACGGGTGATGGAATAGTTGCAGCCGAAGGCTAGTTCACCGATGATTCGCGAACCGGCGTCCTGATCGAGCATTTTGATGAGGTAGTCTTCGTTTTTGGATGCGTGGGCATCGACGACTCTGCCGGCTTTGAAGATGAGGACGATATCGCTGACTTCTCGTCCGCCGTGCGAGGCGGGGAAGCTAAAGGCGATGGTGCCGTCGACGGAGTCTTCGACGGGGCCGGTAAAGACCTCGCCGTCGGGGAAGTTTTCATGTCCACAGCAGTTGATCCAGGTTCGGCCTTTGGTTGAAAATCGGATGTCCGTGCCTTGCGGGGTTGTGACGTGGACTTCGTTTTTGGTGTTGAGGAAATCGACGAGCCTTTGCTGACACTCGGCTACTTTTTGCCAGGCTTGGGCGGGGTCGGGTTCATTGAGCAGTCCGGCGTTGTAAACGAAATCTTCGTATTCGGCGAGGGACATTTCAGCGTCCTGGGCGTGCCCCTGGCAAGGGAATTGGGTACCGGTCCATTTGAGTTCGCCTTTGGAGGCTCGTTCGAAGAAACGATCGCGATAGGGTTTCATGCCTGCGGAGGCGACGGCTTGGCGGGCGGGATCGCAATTGGTGGTTGCGCGGGTGTTGCTGTTGGCCCAGATACCGATGGAGGCATCGATTTTTTCGACGGCGGTCCATGCGATGGGCGAGATGTATTTTAATTGATCGTCGTTGCCGGTTTTATACAGGATTTCCTGGACTTCTTCGGGGGTCATGAAGATTGCGGGATGGGCGCCGACGGCGATGACCTCGCGTGCCAATTCGATGATGAGCGGTTCAGCGACAGAGTGGCCTGAAATGCGAATCAGTTGTCCGGGTTTGGCGGCGACGGAAAAGTTGACGAGTACTTTTGCGAGTTTGTTGATTCGTGGATCGAACATGATAACTCCGTTTATAATAAAAAAATAGTTAGAAGTTGGCAGTTGGATGTTGGAAGTTTGATATCCAGTTGCCAACTTTTTTATGTTTTTTTGACAATTTCAGTTTGGTTGTGCGAATTAACCCTGGTTACGGACGAAATTTTTAAAGGCGGTAACCAGTCGAAGGGTCA
>JAAZAW010000337.1 GCA_012514125.1 Phycisphaerae bacterium
TCAACTTAACGAGCCTGAAGGCAGTTGTTTTCTTTGCACGGCGAGAGATAATCCCCAGGACGATGACCGGAATTTTGTTTTAGTCCGGGGGAAGCATTCTTTTATTATATTGAATCGTTTTCCTTATAGTAACGGCCATATGCTTATCGCGCCGAATTTGCATTCAGGCGATTTGAGCATGATTGACGATGAAACGATGCTGGAAATGATGCATTTTTTGCGAGATATGAAACATTTGCTTTCGTGTGCGATCGGGGCGCAGGGATTTAATGTGGGGCTTAATCTGAATCATTGCGCGGGAGCAGGGTTGCCGGATCATTTGCACATGCATATCGTTCCGCGGTGGATGGGGGACACGAATTTCATGTCGGTGCTCGACGGAGTGCGTGTGATTCCTGAAGCCATTGATAAAACTTATAAAAAGCTTAGAGAGTGCATGGCAGGGCTATAGAATTTTTTTTCGATTATCCATGAAATCCTGGGTAGGCGGGGTCGATTATGTCTTTTACATCACTCACTCATTCCACAGACCCGACAGGACGGGCGGAGGTCTGAAAAATTATGGAAACGATATAATTTGGAGAAACAGGGTTTATTTCGTGCGATTGGGAGTATAAAATATGGCGAATCAACACATATAATAAGATGAAGCTATTTAGCAAGTGTCTACATTGTTCCGGGAGAGACAAAAATCGTGGATGGTAGATCAGTGATTCACTTAATTTAATTCAACAAATAGAAATAATTTCGATAAAAAGGTTATTTAATGGCTGATAACAATTTAAAACCTGACAATTCTCCTAAAAACGATGGCGATAAAGATCAACCTCGTTTGAGGCGAAATAACGGCAATGGTCCCGGGGGAATGCCGCCGGCGAAATTTGGCCGCGGAGGCGGACTTAGCTGGTTGATTTTTCTTGGTTTGGCGTTGGCGATGTTTGCCCTTTTGGGACGGAGTTATCCCAAAGCTACATCGCTGACGATCGATCAATTTTACGCCAAGCTGGAAAAAGGTGAAATTAAAGAGCTGGTGATCAAGAATACCGTTATTACCGGCAAGCTTACGACCCTTACGGGTCAAAAGGCGGGAAGTTCAGCGGATTTCGAGGTGAGTTTTCCACAGCGGACGCTCGAATCGTATGAATTTCTGGAATCTTTGCGCATTCAGGCGTTAAAGACCAACACCTCGATTCGTGTCGAGAATTCGGACAATATTTTTGTTCAGGTTCTTTTGCCGCTGGTTCCCTGGTTGTTGATTTTTGGATTTATCTGGTTTTTTGTTTTCCGCCAGCTTCGCAGCAGCGCGGGTGGCGCGGGTATGCTGGGTAATTTCGGTAGAAGCCGACATCGTATGCTGACCAAGGAACACACCAATGTTACTTTTGACGATGTCGCGGGTATTGAAGAAGCCAAGGATGAGGTCAAGGAGATCATCGAGTTTCTCAAGAATCCTAAAAAGTTCCAGAAGCTCGGGGGCAGGATTCCTCGCGTTGTTTTGCTGGTGGGCGATCCTGGATGCGGGAAGACCTTGCTTGCCAAAGCGATTGCCGGTGAGGCGGATGTTCCATTCTTTTCGATCAGCGGTTCGGACTTTGTGGAGATGTTTGTCGGTGTGGGAGCTTCGCGTGTTCGGGACCTGTTTACCCAGGCCAAAGCCAACGCACCGTGTATTATTTTTCTCGATGAAATCGACGCGGTCGGGCGTAAGCGTGGAGCAGGGTTCAACGGCGGTGGTCATGATGAACGTGAACAGACCCTCAACGCCATTCTTGTGGAAATCGACGGGTTTGACAGTTCGGACCAGGTGATCGTTATCGCAGCGACGAACCGCGCCGATGTTCTGGACCCGGCGCTCACGCGTCCCGGTCGATTCGACCGGCAGGTCTATGTGCCTCTGCCGGACATCAAGGGCCGGCATGAAATTCTCAAGGTTCACGCGAAAAGGATTAAACTGGACCCGAAGGCTGATCTCTGGCAACTTGCGCGAGGCACGCCTATGTTCAGCGGGGCGGATCTTGCCGCTATTATCAACGAAGCCGCCATTGCCGCGACGATGGCGGATAAGGATTTTGTCGAAATGGAAGACCTGGAAGAGGCTCGCGACAAAGTGCGCTGGGGCCGTGCGAAGAAATCTCGTGTTATCGACGAACAGGAAAAAAAGATTATCGCCTATCACGAAGCAGGACATGCGTTGGCATCGATTCTCGTTGACGGCGCCGATCCGGTTCACAAAGTGAGTATTATTCCGCGAGGTCAGGCGGGCGGGATGACGATGATGCTTCCAGAGAGCGACCGTCATCTTTATTCCAGGAATTATGCTCTGGCTATGCTCCAGACCCTTCTGGGCGGGCGTGTCGCCGAAGATCTCGCTTGTGGGGATATTTCCAGCGGCGCTTCGGACGACATCAAGCGTGCCACACGTCTGGCCAAGACCATGGTTTGCGATTGGGGTATGTCCGATCAGGTCGGTCCGATGAAGCTCGGATCGGAGAATGAAGGTCTTTGGTCGTCGGAAATGGCGGGGAAGGATTACTCGGAAGAGACGGCCCAGGTGATTGATCGTGAAGTATCGGGGCTTCTTCGCCGCGCCTATCAGAACATCAAGCAATTGCTCCAGACCCATCAGACGGTGCTTGAGAATCTGGCTATGGCGTTGTTGAAATACGAGACACTCGAGGCCGATGAGGTTCGCCGCATTTTGAAAGGTGAAACTATTCTTAAGACGACGGTGAAGGACCTGATTGATAACGTGGCGCAGACCGTCGGTAATGCAGAGCCTGTCGCAAAACCGGCCAACGCAGCAGAACAGTCTTAATTTTTCGGGAGAGGGATGTTCCGAGGCGTGTGTGCGGAATTTGCGCTCAGTTTCGACGTGCCGGAGGGTTAAATTTAAGGCTTGCCTCCCTTTGGACTTTGTATTATTATTTCCATTTGCTTTCATTAAGGGCAGTTTCGACCCCAAAGGAGTGAATGGATGCCGGATACGAAAAATGAATATGGGATTCAGGGTGAAGATGAAATCGATCTTTATCCTTATTGGATGGCGATAAAAAAGCGATGGTTGATGATCGTTTTTTTGACGCTGGCAGGTGTTGCGGGAGGTTATATCGCAACGCGGTATATGACGCGGATTTATCGGGCCAATGCGTTGATTAGTCTTGGTCGAATTGAGTCGGGCGGGCGTGTGGCGACGGTGGCGAGCCTGGCAGATATCAACCAGATGATCGAATCGGGGAGTTTGCAGAAGAAAATCGCAGAGTCGTTCAAGGCAAAGTATCCGCAAGAAACCATCAGCGGTTCGGCGTTAAGGAACAATCTGTCGGCTCAGGCCAGCGATAAGAGTGAATATATCGCGTTGAAATTTGATTTTGCTAACCCGGAACTGGGCGTTCGGGTTCTGAATAAATTTATCCAGGAACTGCAAAATACCTTTGATCGGCGGACGGAAAACGCGAGAAAATCGGTCGCGGCGGAAATTGCCCGAAAGAAGAACGAGATAGGAAATATTGAATTTCAAAAAGGCAAGCTCGAGCTGAAACTCAAGCAGCTTGAGATCGA
>JAAZAW010000338.1 GCA_012514125.1 Phycisphaerae bacterium
ATGTGCAGCATCACAATCCAACCATGCTGATTGAGCACTTCGAGCTGATGATGCGGTAGAAAATCGAAAATGGAGATATCATTCTGCGCAATTTTCGGATCGGAAAACGTCAGATACACCTTCGCCCCGAGAAATCCGCCGGCAATGATTTTCTGTTCGACTTCCTCCGCCGACCACCACGGCATGGCGAAGATGAGTGATGGACAGTGATATTCCTTCGCAGATCGGCTGATGTAATCGTTCATGCCGTCAATATCGTCGTCGCGGGTATGCGGGTTGGCAAAGATCATCGGTGTGACGTGTTTATCGGGAAACATCAGCCGGTATGTTTCCTGGGTATCTTCGATGGAATTATCCAGCGCCACCCGGCTGGGCCAGGTTACAGCGCGCAGCGGATCGTCCGACACTTTGGCGCGAAATTTATCGAGCCAGACATGAGTATGAATATCGATGATTTTTTCCGGGAGAAACTCCCGAAGCCGATCATGATAAAATTGCCGATCGACTGCTTTGACTTCAAACAACGTTGCCATCGCCGGTTATTCTCCTGTGTATCCATTTTGCCGCCAGATTTTTTTGGCATAGGCCAGGGCTTTTTCCGACGGCGTGACTTTCCCGAGAATGCTGGGCCAGGGACCGTTCTTTCCCCGTCGAGCGGGATCGGGCGTCCAGGTGTCGTTTTTGTATTTGGCTCGATTCGATTTTATACGAAAATCAGGAATTTCCAGTGTGTTGGAATCATCGAGTGCCGAACGATAGGCTTGAATACCCACGATCGACATGGCCACTCCGCGATAGACGTCGAGGTAAGGTTGTTTGCCGGTTCGGATGGCATTGGCGAAATGGTAATTCATAAAGAAATCCCCGCCGCCGTGACCGAATTGTGCCGCCTGGTCGTGATGTTCGGGAAAATCGGGCAAATAAATCATCTCTTCGGGGTCGGTACGTTTTTGATGGTATTGCTCGCGGACAACCCGCAGCATGTTCCGATCACCGGTGCGAAGATTTTCCATTAATCCTTTACTGCCGTGAATGCGAACCCAGATGCCGTGGCCGCGAAGCCCGTACTGGAGAAGTTTGGCGACAGCGCCGTTGTCCATCCGAACGGCGATCATGGAAGCGGCATCCCCGGAGTGGACAACACGCTGCCTGACAGGATTGTCCTCCGTCCAGGGCATGACAAAACCGTTGACCTTTACCGGCATGGAATCGGTAATGAACATGATCGGCGCAAGGGCATGGGTGCAGTAGTAGGTTGCGGGAATCCAGTTTCGCCAATGATTGACACCCGGTGAAATACGATTGATATCGTCGGCACTCATGGGATGAACGTATTCACCTTCACCATACATAAACGTCCCGATCTTCCCCGCCTGATAAAGCCGTCGCATTTCCTGATTGAAAACCATATACGGATAATTTTCCGCGAACATGTAAATTTTACCGCTTTTTTCGACGGCTTCGATCAGTTCCACACCTTCGGCCACGGTCGAACAGGCTGCGGTTTCCGACATGACATGTTTGCCCGCTTTGAGGGCTTTGACGGCAAAAGGCGCATGCTGATGGAAAAAGTTGGCGAGAATCACGGCATCCATATCGTGTTCGAGAAATTTGTCGTAATCGGTATAGGTCGTTACGTTCAAATTCTTTTCCGCTTGCTTCAGGCGTTCCTGCCAGGAATCGCAAATGGCGACCAATTTCATGCCGACACTCTCGACGGCTCCGTGCGCAAAGCATTCGCCTCGTCTGACACCAATCACACCGACTCGAATCAAATCTTTCTTGGACATTTTTTTCTCCAGAAAAAGTTGTTATTTCAATCCGTATTTTTTTGCCGCTTCTTTCGAGGGCATCTTATTTTTCAACACATCCAGAATCGCCTTTTGTAATTCGATGGGTTTGGCGGACTGGATCACATTGCGACCAAAAACAATCCCTGCCGAACCGGATTGAATCTGAGTTTCCGCCATTTCCAGGGCCGCAAGGTCCGACGGAGCGCGTTTTCCACCGAGCGTCAGGATCGGCACAGGACAGCCCTTGACCACCTTATCGAAATCCCGGGTGTGGAATGTTTTAATGACATCGGCACCTAGTTCAAAGAGGACACGTGTACCGATTTTTATTTCCTCGAACATTTCATCCTCTGAAAGAGCTTCATCATTTACCGGGAAATATTCACCGATGACCGGTAGTCCCAGGGTATGAGCACGGCTGGAGAGTTCCGCAAAGACCCGAACGTTTTCCGCATCGACCGCTTCGTTGCCGGTTTTGAGCGACAACGATGCCAGTACAAATGACGCCCCCATTTCCTGAATTTCTTCGGGAGAAAACGCCGCCACCGTATCGCCGGAATGATAATTGAAGGTAAAACAATAAATCGTTGACCAGTTGATGCGAACAACCGCTTGAGGAGAATTTCGGTGTGCGAATACCTTATCTTTCATATACCGGAACATGCCGGGCGAAAGCAGAACCCCATCGATGTCGGAGCAGACCTTATTCCCGAGGGTTTTGACGTTGTCGAGTCCGGGAATCGGACCGTCGAAAAGACCATGATCGATAGCGACGATGACCGCGGGACCTGTACTAAAAAAACGATTGAGTGCGGGGTACTGATACAATTTGGTTTACCTCCAATTAAAAAAATTCGACTTGAATACCTTTACGGCTGAGATTTTTGACAAATTTCGGACTTGCTGCGGCATCGGTAAGGAGCACCTGGTAGGACCCCGAACCCATGACCTTGCATAACGCGTTGCGGCGAATCTTGCTGCTGTCGGCAACCACAATCACACGAGAAGAAATTTCGACCATTTTTCGGTCAAGATTCAATACCCGCAGATCGTCGGTATAGACGGCTCCGTCATCGTCGATGCCGCCAGCGCCAAGAAACGCAACATCGGCTTTGAACATCGCGAGATTCTGCTCCGTCAAAGGGCCATGCAGGTCTGGCGATTGATCGCGAAGATAACCGCCGAGAAGAATGACTTCGATATCCTGTGCAAATTGAAGCTGCGAAACCACAGGCAGCGAAACGGTAAGCACTTTCACCGAACGCTGACCCGGAAGTTGACGGGCGATTTCCAAAGTCGTCGTGCCCGTATCGAGAATGATAGTCTGGCCGTCCTGAATAAACTCAAGAGCCTTTCGGGCAATGCCCTGTTTCTGTTCCAGATTTTTCTGCTGTTCGGATCGAAAGGTGAATTCAAACGTAAATCGCTTAGCCGATGCCGCGCCGCCATGAGTACGAATCACTTCACCCTGCGATTCCAGTAATATAAGGTCGCGGCGAACGGTCATTTCGCTGGTCTTGAATTGTTTGGCCAGTTTACGAATGAAAACTTCTCCGTCACGGGCAATCGTTCGGCGAATGACATCGAGACGTTGATTTTGACTGTTGATTGTTTGATTATTTTTTGTCACATCAGACCTTCGCAAATGTCCAACCCGTCAGACGGGCAATTTTTTCAACCAATTTACAAACATCATTCAACACCAATGTGGAATGATGACTGCCGCCGAGATAATCGTAACTCGTCAACAGTTCCCGAATATCGCCAACGTCGGGTTTGAAAAGGGCGCGAGGCCCGCTCACTGCCGATAATGATTCCGAATCAATTTCACCGGTCATCGCAAGCAATTGCCCCTCACCTTCGGGGTTGACGTTGATATTGACCAGTGTGGCAGGACCGGGTTGAAACTCAAAATTGATCACGGCGAACTCGGCACTGTTCACATCGGCAAATTTGCTATACTGCATGACGGGCTTGTTCCTCGCCAGATTGAAATTCCCTTCGCCCCAATGACGCAAGACCAGACGATTGTCCGCATAGCCGACCGAAAAAATTTCGGAAAAACTGCTTTGCCCTGTTGCCGACTGCAACGCGTGATTCATCATCGCCGTCACCCAGTCGCCTTCACCGGCATATCCGAACCCCTCCGCCATAAGCATACTCGCCGCCACATGCAGACCATCGCCGATTCGCGAATCGTTGCACAACGTTTGAAAATTAATACCGATCGCCCGGCTTTGATATTGATTCATCAGCTTGCGCACACCCAGTTCGTGCCGAGCGGTTTTTTCCAAAATCGACTCGCTGATTTTTTCATCGATCACAAATCGCGAACGATAGTCCCGCACCTTTTCATCAATTTCCGAGCAGTTCGTTTTTTCCAGAATATCCACAAATTCGTCCAGCGATATTTCCCGACTGCAAACGCCCAGTTCCTTCAGAAATGGCTCATCGTCGATTTGCAAGTCCAGCATACTGTCGAAATGTCCTCCAAGCACGAGTGGATTGGACGTTTTCATGGCTCGCACCGCCCGACCCGCGCGTGCCCAATCGATCAACGCCTCCTTGAATCCCGGCTGCAAATGATGGCCGTGAAGAAGTCCAAATGGACGTTTCCGCCGCCGAAGCACATTGGCCAAATCCTGCGTCCCATGCACACCGTGATTGAGCGACACCGTCGAACCATCATATTCTTTCGCGATC
>JAAZAW010000339.1 GCA_012514125.1 Phycisphaerae bacterium
CATAAATCAAAGCGTGAACCAGCGCATCAAAATCGGTCCGGTCAACATTCGCCAGATAGCCCATAAAACCACCCGCAAAACTGTCGCCCGCCCCTGTCGGATCGACCACCCGCTGAGTGGGATACGCCGGCAGCAAAAATACCCTATCGTCATGATAAAGCATCGCGCCGTGTTCACCTTTTTTAATCACGACCAATTTCGGCCCCATCTTGCTAACCGCTATCGCCGCGGTCAGAAGATTATTTTCCCCCGTAAGCTGACGGGCTTCACTGTCGTTCAGAACGATCCCGTTGACTCGCTCAAGTACTTTTTTCAAACCCGACAGATAATTTCCAATATAGAGGTCCATCGTATCACAAACAATGAATTTCGGATTTGAAAGCTGGTTGATCAGATCAACTTGAAGCTCCGGATGACTGTTCGCTAAAAATACATATTTGCTGTCGGCAAATTCCTGCGGAATCCTTGGCCCACGTTCCGCCAGAATGTTCAACGCCACATCGATCGTTGTCCGGTTGTTCATGTCCCGGCTATATCGGCCATGCCACCGGAATGTCTTACTCCCCTGTCGAACCTCCAACCCTTTGATATCGACGTTATGTTTCATCAAAAGTTGCGTATGCTCCATCGGAAAATCTTCACCGACCGCTCCGACCAGGCGCACCGGATTTAAAATGGACCCCGCCAGCGAAAAATAAGTCGCCGAACCGCCCAATTGATTGACCATTTTCTCGGTTTCAGTCTCCACAGTATCCAGCGCAATCGATCCGGTCACAAGTAAGCTCGACATTGATATACTCTCCATAATAGATTTAAAGTTTCTGTCAATTGGCCTGCTTTACAAGGCACAATTTTAATTATAGGCATCGAATAAAGATTAGTTTATCAGTTTCACAGCATGAAATCCATCATCACTTGCCGACTTTTCCGACTTTAAAAACACGTCGGAGAACGTGCAAACCCTTGCAGGCCGACGTTCCCCGACGCTGTGGCGATGGTAAATGTGGCGTGCTATTTCTTATTATCGACTGACGTGTGAAGGCTCGGAAACCTGTCGAACACATTCACCGACCAGACAGTCTTCACCGACGTGAACCGCCAGGTCGCCCAGCGAAACAATTCCCACCGGCTGACGGTTCCGATCCAACACAATCAATCGTCGAACCTGATTTTCTTCCATAATTTGAATCGCTTCCTCAATATCCTGATCCTCAAGACAATGGATAACCGCGGAAGTCATAACATCATGGACGCGAGTGGACCTTGGGTCCTGACCGGCGGCGAGGGCTCGAACGACAATGTCACGATCCGTAACAACCCCCACGAGATTATCGCCTTCAAAAACAGGCAGCATTCCAATATCAAAAACCTTCATTTTTTCCGCAGCCTGCACCAAGGTACTTTCTGTTTCAATCGCTTCCATGCCGTGTGTCATTATGTCTTTGATTTGCATAACCTATCTCCTATCAAATAACCCTTTTTCCTTATAATTGCTGATCCATATCCTTCGATACAGTCACAACACCCCGATCCCCCTCAAGGTCAAGCTTAACCGCAAGAAATTGAAGCATGTCCTTAAGCGTCACCACACCGAGCAATCGATCATCCTCCACCACCATCAACCGACTCTGCTGAGATCGATTCATCTGGGCCAGAACGTCAACAGAATCGGTATGCGGACGTACCGCATTATCAGGGGCACATTGCCGGACAATCTGCTCGACGGTTCGATAAGGCCAATCTTCACGAGGCACCTGCTGAATCTGCTGCGTATTGATACACCCGACAATATGGGAATTTTCAACCACCGGGAAAAACTTATAATGATATTTATAAAAATATTCGTCCACCACCCGCTCCACCGAAAGCGACGGCGGTACCGTCACCACGTCTGTGCTCATGAATCGTTCTACAGATTCACCCTGCAGCGCACGCCGGATAACCAACTGACGATATGACACACTCGATGCGTTCCGCAGGAACATTCCAATGAGTACCCACCAGAACCCTCCAACCAGATTTGCGATCAGGATGTTCATGATCCCAAGAATAATCAGTCCCATACCGAACGCTGAACCGATCTGCGACGAAACGCGCGTCGCCCATCGAATATTATTTTTCCATTTCCACAACCCCGACCGCAGCACCCGTCCACCGTCCAGAGGAAACGCGGGCAGCATGTTAAACACCGCCAACGCCACGTTGATCCACGCCAGATATCCCGCCACCGCGTTGACCTTGACCGACCAGTCGGCCATTACCCCTAAACGATAAATACTATAAAATAATAGAGAGATCACCAGACTCGCGATAGGCCCCGCAATCGCCATCATGAATTCCACCTTCGGACTCGCCGGCTCATCCTCCATCTCCGCAATACCGCCAAAAATAAACAGGGTAATCCCCTTCATCGGAAGCCCATATCTCCGAGCCACCAGCGAATGCGACATCTCGTGAAAAATAATGGACAAAAACAGTCCTATCGCACCAAACCCGCCCATCCACCAATACGAACTGCGGGAAAGGTCCTTGTAATAATAAGGAAAAAGCCCTTCCGCCAGCGACCATGTGATCAGAACCGCCAGGATAATCCAGCTTAAATCGATCTTGACCTCAAAGCCGAATAATCGAAACAACTTGATCGATTGCCCAAACATTTTGCCCCCTCTTCTTCTACTTTCTCGACTTATTGTTTCTCCAACTCCCAGGCTATCGGGTATGCGCCAATATTCCCCCTATACTTTGCTTCGGCTCTCGCAACGACCGGGCGCGACGAACCATTCCCGACCACGGATCGCTCCTGGGATCAAGCCAATAGGATACATTTTTCATCCCGTACAGTTTCGGATTAAAACTCGGATCGTCCAGTTCCCTCCAGAAAACAGGTCGGGCGACCGGAGCGCCCGGAACCGCCCGCACACTGTAAGGCGCAATCATCATCTGGCCGTAGGCATTTCGACTTGTATCGATAAAAACCCTCTCGCCTCTTAATTCTCTTTGAGGTTCAATCGTGACCAGATCGGGGTTTTCACTGGCAATAACCCTGACGACATCATTGGCGAACTCATTAACCGAATCGAAAGCTTCGCTACAGTCGAGAGGAACCACCACATAAAGCCCGTGTGTCCCTGTACTCATTGCATATACCGACAGATTGAACTGTTCCAAAAAATCACGTAACTCACGGGCCGCCGAAACCAGCAGATCAAATCGATCCCCGGGCGGTTCCAGATCGAAAATCAATCGGTCGGGGTGATTCGGCAGATCGATTCGGCTCAACCACGGATAAAAGGTAATGCTTCCCTGATCCACCAGCCAAATGAGTGTGGCAGGTTCGTCGCAGACACATTCAACGACCGTCTGCCGGCCCAGGGGAACACTTACTCGCATAATCCATTCAGGAAAATCATCCGTAATCTCCTTTTGCCATATCGAAGGATAATCCAGACCGTCGGGAAAAAATTCCAGAACTAAAGGCCGATCCTGCAGATGCGGAAGGATCATGGAAGCCAGACGGCGATAATAGTCCACCACATCGCCGCGAGTAATTCCATCGTCCGGAAAAACAATTTTTCTGGAGTTCATCAACTCAACGACCCTACCGGCAACATATACTCGCTTTTTCCCCATTCCCGCCTCCTGTATTCCAGGGCGGATTTTCTCGAAATCCCCGTTATCTTCCGTTTCAAAGAATCAACGAATTGACTGAAAATCCTTATTAACTGAAATATGTATAACAGACGATCACCGATACCTTACCTGATCATTTTTTCTCACTTCCAATACGATCGTCGTTTGTAATATTCATAAAGCCTTTCTTCATAATCCCGGTTGATCGTATTTAAATTTTCATATTCCGGACTGCTTCGGATACTTTCGCGAGTCAGGTCCACAAATACTTTCTGGAGGTCCCAGTCCACTCCCTGAATCCATTGCGGAGAGATCAAAACCTCCTTGCCCATCCACCAGTTTCGAGTATCCACAACGGCATATCGAATGTCCCACGTCTCATCATCGATGATAAAATCCTCAATATGCCCGATCTCGCCGTCGCTGGCCTGGATATGATACCCCGTCACCTCACGCGCACTGCGAAGGCGCGTTGGACTTTCCTGTTCAACCGCCACCGCTTCGGTCGTTTCCTGTTCCACATCGGTCAAAATCGGCGCCGCCCCGGGCATGATCGGACCGCCCCCAACCCAGTACGCCGGCCAACCATAATAAGTATGAAGTTCACGTTCCTTTGTTCGGGAAATCGGCTTTTCAAGATCAACATCCGGACTATCCTGCACCTGACGCCGTGTCAATGAAACCGGAAAAACCTCGTTCTCCGGATCGACCTTTTCAAATGCCGACGGCGAAAGAAGAACCCTGCGATTAAAAAGCCAGTTACCCGTCTCCACTACGACATAACGAACCGACCAACTCTCATCGTCGAAATACACATCGTAAATTTCACCGATATCACCATCCGAAGCACGAATCGTATAACCTCTTAAATCTCGAGCACTCTGTAACATGGTCCTAACCCTCCCACTTTTATAGGTCCTGGCTTAATTCGGTGAATAATTCATCCCTGCCGAATCAAGTTACTCGACACACTCCTGATTTCTTTTCTAAAAACAACGTTCCGGTAAATTTCTAAAGAAACCATTCTTTCCCCATTTCGCCTTTGACGGAAATCTCGACAATCTCCGGCTCCACAAGCCGTTCATAGTCGGAATAATTCATCCGGATCAATTCCGTATGCAAACCGGCGTTAAAAATAATTTCGACTTCTTCCGCAAGCGAATCCGCCACATAAGTCTGAAGGCCGTAAAGATTTCCAAACGGCGGCATGGCACCAATTTCACATTCCGGAAACAGGTCCTTAAATTCCTGCTCGCTCGCAAGTTCCACACGCCGGGCGCCCAATGCCTCCTCAAGAAGATCAAAATCGATTTTGTATGACCCGGGCAGGACCACCATGGCCATTTGACCGTCAATCTTGACCATCACCGTCTTGGCTAATTCTTTTCCCGGAACATGGGCAGTGGCAGCAATCTCCTGGGCGGTAAATGCGGGTGAATGGGTAATCGTAACGTAGTGAACTCCGCTGTTATCAAGAAATTCTTTCAACCGTTTAGCCGGCATACTACACCCCCTTCTCTTCAAAAATCCATCTTTCTCCCCATTGAGGCCTCTGTCATTATCGCACTTTTCCGATTTTAATCAATAGAGAGAATTCACCAGTGTTTCAAATCATCATCCTCTATCCTTGTTTAATTATATCCTTTTGAAATGCTAATTGTTTTGGCCTCTCCAAATTCCATGGGCAATACACGGCGTTTTTTTCAATAAAAGACGCTTTTTATCAAAATTAGCCATTAAATCTCCGAAAAATAGCAAAAATTTAACGACTTAAATGGATTTTTTCAGATTTAGAACTATAATTCCATAAATTTTTCGGACATGCCCTCTAACTTCCGACGATCTCATCTTCTGGTCAGGCAGAAACATACACATAACCCCAGATACAGGACGGTACAAAATGAAAAGAACTTTTTTAGTTGTGGTACTCTTGGTTTGCGCCCTCTCTCCGGTTGTGCGAAGTGAGAAAAATTCCAAATCCGACATAGATCGCAAGTCGATCCTGTGTCGCTCCATGCCGGACTATTGCCAACTCGATTCCCGGCTTCCCAAACGCGGCACGCAGTACTGCGGACCGACGGCAGTCTCCAATGCGCTGGTCTGGCTGGCGATGAATGGACACCCCGATCTGGTGCCCTTTGAAAAAAATGATTCTGAACTCGCCCAATTTAACGTCATTCAGAAATTAGGCTCGGATGAATACATGAAAACCGCCCGATATGCCGGCACCGATCCGCTGGATGTGCTCACGGGGCTTGACAAATATATCCGCGACCAGGGTTTTGAACCCATCATCGAATGGCAGGGATATCGCGAAGGTGGCCGATATGCCCTGGCCGAAGTCCCGCAACTGACATGGATTGCCGACAAGTTCATCGACGGCGACTTCAACGTCATCCTGGAAGTCGGTTGGTATAACTTTTGCGATGGCTGCAAATCCTATAAGCGAAAGGGAGGCCATTACGTCACCCTCGCAGGACTGGACCTGACGAGTGAAAATCCAATAATGGTTATCCATAACCCCAGCGTCGGCGGCGGTAAAGAGCCTCTGCCCCAGACCTGCAAACTTCAGCGAATCACTTACGGCGATTTTGCCCCATGGGGAAACTATCGAAAAAGGCCCGCTGCAGGCTACTGGACTATGGATGGAATAACCATGCCCGACAATGCCCAGATAGCCATTCTGGAAGGAGCTGTTAAATTTTCTGTTGCCGATAAAAAAATAGTCAAAACAAAATCCAACAACTATCAATATCTGCTGGCGGAATTTTAAAGAATATAAAACCAACAATATGAAATCAAAAGCGATAATGACAACCATTGATCGCCAAAAGTGCTTCGTAATATTACTATACAAAGGAAATTATATCAGCCTTGGTTATAGTTAATAACATACAAAACATCTGAAGATAATACTTTTTTTCTGATCTTTCGCCGGTGAGTGATCTATCACCCTGGTCCTCCACTTGATTGGAATGGACGACACCGGAAAAGTTTGTTTGGAAAAAATGATTATTAAATTCAGAACGCTTTATGCTTGAAAAACCACATGAGATTGAACACAATTTTATTTTAACCGGTTGATTTTCATCGCCGGACTCTATAAAAGTTTTACGACGTCCTGAAAATCTGTTGATATCTAGAAACCGGTTCGGTGAAAAAATGGAGATTATCAATCATACGGAACTCGATACGGATCGAATCGAAGCCATGTTTCTTCGTGCGACCAGTCACTGGACCGCCCAAACCCTGAAGGTTACGGTGCGATATTCCCGCGGAGCGGTTTACTCCGGAACGTTCGCATCGAATCCGTCCCGGATTTACATTAACATCGGCAGGAAAAATCGTTATCCCCTTAAAATAGAAACCGGCATCGCGCGAGCCAAGACAATCGGCCCGTCGTGGTGGAAACCGAGCTATCACATCAAAGCGGAAAACGCCTATCAACTGGCCTTGTTTGTTTTTCTTCACGAGATGTATCATTACCTGATTTATCGATCTCGCCGAAACGGCCATCGGAAAGAAGCGATGTGCGATCGATTTGCGGTGCGATATCTCAATCAGCACTGTCGGTTGACGGTTTATGATTCCGAAAATCGCCCGGTTCCCAAATCGGCTTGGCTGTTTCAGGACCTTGATGATTTTGTCCGTACGCCCAGAACGGAACTGACCCCGACGCGGGCAGCAAGCCGTCCCCCCAAACGCCCAAAATAGTTTCCGTCCCGGACACGAAGTTTTTTGTAATCTATTCTTATCGTCAAATTGCAAAAAAAAGTCCCCACATCGGTTGAGGGGACTTTTTCTGAATCTTCAATTTTTTTACCGGCGTCGATCCGCTTAAAACCATCGGGAATAGAGCGTCTAAATTCACCGTTTGTTTCAACAACACATCCGGATTCTAAACGATCTTGACTTCTTTACCCGCTTCGGAAGATTTATAAATGCCGTCGAGCATTTTCTGAACCATCAAACCATCTTCGCCCGGAGCCATGCACTGGACCTGTCCGCGAATGCAATCGACGAAATGTTTCATCTTGAAAGCAAAGTCATCTTGTTCACCCATGAAACTCGGTTCCATGTTCATCATATAACCATTATGATCGGTGAAGATCTTCGCAGGAGATGATGTAGCGCCGCCCTTGGTTCCCATGATCTGGACGCCGAACACATCTTTTTCGATATGGGCGGCGAAACTTGACTCGATGACCAGGGTCGTTCCGTTGGCAAATTTGAGCATACCCACCGCCAGGTCCTCGACGGTATACGTTTTATGATCCCAGTTGGGCCAGGGACACAGGGTATCACATTTTTTATTGCCCAGATAGGTATAGCACGAACCGAGAGCGGAAATCGGTTTGGGCGAACCGATAACATAATGGGCCATTTCCAGCAGGTGCACACCGATGTCGATCATCGGTCCGCCGCCCTGAAGATCTTTTCGGCCGAACACACCCCAATTGGGGATACCACGCCGGCGAAGAGCCTGGACACGCACATAAGCAATATCACCAAGCGAACCGGATTCAACCTGTTTGCGAAGCATCTGCGCTACCGGAGTGAACCGCCACTGAAAACCGATCTGCAGGAGCTTTTTCTTCTTTTTGGCGGCTTCGACCATCTTTGCCGCTTCTTTGGCATTCATCGCCATGGGTTTTTCCACCAGAACATGCAAACCTGCGTTCAATGCGGCGATGGTAGGATCGCAATGGAGCTTGTTGGGTGTGCAAACGCTCACGGCATCGAGTTCTTTGATTTTGAGAAGGTCTTTCCAATCAGCGAAGGTCTTTTCCACGCCGATTTCTTTTTTCGCCAAATTTAACGCAACGGGGCTGACATCGGAAACAGCCACAATCTCCACATCGGCAAGATCTTTCAACTTGGACATCTGATATCGCACAATTCCGCCGGAACCAATGAAACCAATCCTGACTTTTTTACTCATATCTTTTCCTTAAAAAAATAACAACAATGGTTTATTGTATCTTTCAGGAAAAACAGATCAACTTTCTTTCACCAAAAACATCAATATTTTCAATCATCAAAAATTTGCCGCATCCGTTCGGTATAATATCGCACCAGGTCCCATTGGGCGTTGGGAGGGATTCGGTGATCCGGACAGGGAATAAATCCGCCGAGCGCAACCAGCGGTTTTAATCGCTCGATTTCCGCATCGACGGCGGCGCGATCATAAGCAAAGACTTTCTTGTCCATGCCGCCGACGCCGAGGAGTCCCTTGCCGTAGGTCTCTCGCCAGGGCTTGATATTCGCGTTCCATGTCCCCACTTCGATCGGGAACATGGTATTGACCCCATTGTTGAACCAGGTGGGAATCAGTGCGTCGATTTTGCCGTCACAATCCAGTGAGACGATATCGATCCCGTATTGTTTGAGCAGATCGGTGATCCGTTTATATTGCGGGCCGACTTTTTCATCGAACATCGCGGGCGTGATCAGCGGACCATTTTTGAAACAAATATCTTCCCAGAAATGGGCAAAATCAAACCGGGCTCCCGATTTGAGAGCATATTCGACAACCCGGTATGACAACTCGCCGACAGTCTGAATGATTTCATCGAACAGAGGTTCATCGTCCAGCATCAGATAACACGAGCCTTCCACACCGAGAATATTTCGGATCTGTCCATACAGACTCCCACAGAACAAACCGTAGGGATAATCTCGCTGATCCTTTTTAAGAAACTCCAAACCACCCGGCTCAAAAGGTTCATAGCTGCCGTCGATACGAACCAAAGCCTTTTTGATGCGATCCTCATAAAATTTGAATCGCCATTGATAATGTTCCTCCCACGACGCCCGGTCCACCAGCGTATGCCTGATTTCAGTGGGAATCGATCCTGCTTCGGGTTTTTGCAGGACAACAACCCCTTCATGGTTAAGTAAATGTTGCGATCCGCCGGGAAATGTTTCAAGCACCTTGCTCTCAAAAGCCGGATCAAGCCCCGACGAAGGAGAAAAACAATTGTTCCAGTTAAAATCGAAACCGAGTTTCTCTGAAAGCACGCCGTCGGTCGCGTTACCGTCGAACCAGGATTTGGCCTGTTCGATGGTAATATGCCCCTGGGCCGCCCATGTCTCAAGGGTTTCGTTCCAAAACCCAAAATGAACGATGGGAAGACGATCGTAAGATTGATACCGAAGTACCGCCAGTGTCCGCTGTCTATTATTCATAACAATTTCCTCATTTTTATCCTATTTTATCGCAGTTATACATTCCAACAATAGACAAACGTATCCATTCCATGTATAATCGTAAGATATGGACGAGAAATGATGAAATACATAAAACCTACAGACATCTTACCGAGGGTTCAAATTGTCAACTATTTTCAGGTCAAAAACCTCGACTCCTGGGGACCGCGAACAATCCCCGACTGGGAATTGATCCTGATTGTCGCGGGACAATTTGCCTACGAAACCGAGGATGAAACAATCCATATCGGTTCCGGACACGTGCTGGCGATTCCTCCCGGGCGTCTTCATACCTTTCGACGCACCGATACCGCCTCACAGGCGATTATCAGCTGCATCCACGGCGAGATGATCCCGACCGGTCGATGGTCGCGAGGCGATTACCGTCTCAGACCGGAACCTCAAACCGTCACACGCGTCGAAAACGACTGGGCCATTCACAGTCTGTTCAAACAATGTAATGATGTGTTTTCAGGGTATTCACGCTTTCGATCGGCGTCGCTGCAAACGCTGGTTCGGGCGATCTGGCTCAGGCTCATCGAATACTGGCAAGGCGGGTACGGACAATTGCTTTCGCCCCGGATGAAAAAAATGTTGACGTTTGTGCGCAGCCACCTCCGCGACTCGATTTCACGAACCGACCTGGCAAAGCAATTTTCCCTCACGCCCCAGTACGTCAACGCACTGTTCAAAAAAGAAATAGGCCTTTCGCCGACACAGTTCATTCATCGTGAACGCGTCATGCTTGCCTATCGATACATTCGCGACGAAGGACTGAGCGTCAAAGAGGCCTCGGCACGCGTCGGCTTTGGCGATCCTTTTTATTTTTCCAGAGTTTTCAAAAAAATCATGAATTTAAGTCCCGGTGCCTTACCGTAAATCATGCAATACCCGGCATGGACAAACTCATTCTTCGTATAGACAAAACACAAATTCACCACGAAAACGAAATATCCGTTTGATCTTCCCACTTGATTGTCTGTAATATAAATACATCGTGTGTTGATCGATACATTCAATCTCTTGTGAAAGGAATCGCTATGGCCAAATCAACAATTAACATCGCCCTGATCGGGCAGAAATTCATGGGAAAGGCTCACAGCAATGCCTGGCTCAAAGTCGCCAAATTTTTCGATCTGCCTGTCGAGCCGATCATGCACACCGTCGTCGGACGAAATAAAGAAGAACTCAAAACCTTTGCCGCCAGGTGGGGCTGGCAGAACCATTCCACCGATTGGAAAAAAGTCATCAGCGATCCCGCCATCGATCTTGTGGATATCGGCACCCCCAATAATCTTCATGAAACCATCGCACTTGCCGCACTCAAGGCGGGCAAAGCCGTCGCTTGCGAAAAACCCCTCGCCAATACCTTCCAAGCCGCAAAAAATATGGTGACGGCGGCCAAAAAATCGCACAAGCCCACATTCGTCTGGTTTAATTATCGCCGCGTGCCCGCACTGGCCCTGGCCCGGCAGATCATCAATGAAGGTCGGCTCGGAAAAATTTATCACGTCCGCGCCCAATACCTCCAGGACTGGGGCGGACCGGAAACCCCTTTAGTCTGGCGGTTCAATAAAAAACTCGCCGGGTCCGGCGCTCATGGCGACCTTAACGCTCATATCGTCGATATCGCAAGATTCCTGACCAATCAGGAAATTACGGAAGTCTCCGGTATGGCAGAAACCTTTATTAAAGAACGCCCGCTTCCGGAAAATCCGAAAAAGAAAGGAAAATCGACCGTAGACGACGCGGTGCTGTTTCTCGCAAGATTCACCGGCGGCGCCATCGGCAGCTTTGAAGCCACACGAGTGGCAACGGGCAACAAAAATGGCAATCAGATCGAAATTAACGGCGAAAAAGGTTCGCTCTATTTCAATTTCGAACAGATGAACGAACTGATGTTCTACGACGCCTCGCTACCGCAACATCTCCAGGGTTGGACAAATATCCTGGCCACCAGCCCCGGATCGCATCCCTATTTTTACGCCTGGTGGCCCGATGCGCACATCATCGGCTATGAGCATACCTTCGTCAATATGGCTGCGGACATCTGCAAAATGCTTGGCGGCAAAAAACCCGAAGTACCGATGCCGGATTTTGAAGATGCGCTCAAAACTCAGCAGGTGCTCGACGCGGCCCTACTCTCTGCCGCGAAAAAAACATGGATCAAAGTCAACTCCATCAAATAACGTTTTTTTATATCGGAGGAATCAACGATGAAAATTGGTGTCATGGGCGCAGGCCTCGGCGGCATGGGCTTCGAAAAAGCATTGGACTATTGCAAGCACCTCGGACTCGATACCATCGAACTTCCCGTCGGGGGATACCCCGGCAAGCCCTTCTTCGATCCGGAAGAAGTCCTCAAAAGCACAGCCAAACAAAATGAAATCAAAGACGCGGTCAAAAAAAGAGGCCTGACGGTTTCAGCACTGGCGGTTCACGGTAATGCGGTCCACCCGGACCCCGCCATTGCCAAAGAACACCAGGCCGCTCACGAAACCGCCGTTAAACTGGCCCCCAAACTCGGCACGAATATCGTCATCACCTTCAGCGGTTGCCCCGGCGGTGCCAAAGGCGACAAAACGCCCAACTGGGTCACCTGCCCCTGGCCGACGGATTTCGAAAACATCCTGACGTATCAGTGGAACGATGTATTGATCCCCTTCTGGACAAAGCAAAATAAACTCGCCGCCGATCAGGGGGTTAAAATCGCTTTCGAAGCCCACCCGGGATTCAGCGTCTACAACACCGAAACGTTACTGAAAATTCGGAAAACCTGCGGCAAACAACTCGGCGCCAATTTCGACCCAAGCCACTTCTTCTGGCAAGGCATGGACCCAATCGAATCGGCCCGGGTGCTCGGCGCGGCCAAGTGCATCTTCCACGTCCACGCCAAGGACACCGCCATCGATCCGAACAACAGCAAGATCAACGGCAATCTCGATACCAAAAGCTATGGGGATATCGCCGCCAGAAGCTGGGTCTTCCGAACCGTCGGCTACGGCCACGGCGATGAATTCTGGAAGCCGTTCGTCTCCATGCTGCGAACCTACGGCTACGACGGCCCACTGAGTATCGAACACGAAGACGGCCTGATGAGCATCCAGGAAGGTTTCGAAAAAGCGGTCAACTATCTCAAAACCATCATCATTCGCGAAAAAGCCGGCCAAGCCTGGTGGTTCTAGAATAAAATATCATCTCCAAGCTTGCCGAAACGGTCTGAAAATCGCAGATCGTTTCGGCAAGCGGATTTTTTCAAACGATCCCCCCCCGATCCCCCTACGATCTTTCACAAATCTCGTAAAAAAACGTCATGCCTGGGTTAAATTATATTAATAAACGCCCTCACTATTCGCTTGGGCAGAGGATGAAGAAGATAACGGTAAATTTTGTCTAAAAAGAAGTTTTTTAAAAAGATCAATAAACAATCTAACTCGTTATCATACAACAAAATAATGTTTCCGCAGTCCCTCATTGATATTATTATTTATTTCTTTAATTGATAAAACAGGGTCAACTTTCGTAAAATGACGATCGACAAACCGAAAAAGTCGATCGACAAATTGAAAAAGACGATCGACAAATCGAAAAAGGCGATCGACAAATCGGAAAAGTCGATCGACAAATTGAAAAAGACGATCGACAAATGGGGAAAGTTGATCGACAATTGCGAAATGTCGATCGGAAAAAGCCGAAAATCGATCGACAAAACCCTCGTTTCGATCGTTTTTTTGTCTTTTTTGACCGATTTTTAGCTTTCGAGATTAATGATACTTATCAATCGACGGGTTTTAGTCTTCAGTACAAAAAACACCTGCCGATTTAAATCCCAAAAATTCAAAACCCGTAGCCCAACACCCTGCCGCGTCGCTCCTCCGACAAGCCCAGGGACCCAAATCCTTGATAGTTCTCATACTTACGACACGGTTAAATCAAAAATACATTTATGTTTGATAGACGATATTTTTAAGAAAAAGTGCTTGACATCTATACCAATATAGCTATATTAGTATAGATATGAAAACAACTCTAAGTTCTCAAGTTCGTCGAACATTGAATTATATTGCGGATCAGATCAACGATCTGCCGGTCAGTGCACCGTTACCGCCGGTCTGGGAGATTCGCAAAGCACTGGGCGTGAGCCAATTATCGGTTCAAAAAGCCTGCGATCTTCTGGAAAATCAGGGTAAAATTGTCCGAAAACCCCGAAAAGGCATCTTCGTCTCCGATCATACGCAAAACGGAGATTTTGCGATCGTCGTACTTCCTGAACTGCTTGGGCCGACCGCTTCGCCTTATTATGCGCTGGCCTGTAATGCACTCGTTGAAAGAATTCACGGTCACCGCCCCAACTGCGACGTCAAAATGCATTTCGGCAAGGTGGCTTCGCCCAATTCCCTGTTTCAGCCTCCCACGGATTTGACCGTGCCGACGGTGGCGGCGAAGTTGAGAGGGGTGTTTTCATTTCACCCCCTGCATGAAATAGGCGACGTCGCTCAGAGCCTGAAACGCAGCGGGATTCCGACCATTATGCTAAAAGAAATGGGTTCCGCGGAGGCGGACTATTCCGTCGCATTTGACAAGGGAGGCGCCATTCAAAAGTATATGGCGGCCCTGGCACAAAGCGGCTGTCGGAGTGTGGGGGTCCTTGGCATTGTTTCCTTTGAAAAAGACGGGGGGTTTGCCCTGCACGCGCCCCTTGTGAAAGCGGCCCGGGAAGCGGGGCTTGAAATCAGACAGGAGTGGATGCCTGTCTCGACCGGTGTCACGGTGACGACGGATAAAATTGGTTACGAACATTTCTTACAGCTCTGGAAACAAACGGAAAAACCCGATGGTATTGTGGTGCTCGACGATGTGGCCTGCCGAGGCGTTCTTCGCGGATGTCTACAGTTCGGCGTCGATCTGCCCGGAGATATTCAATTGGTGACCCACGCGAACCGCCATGTCGAGCTGCCTTACCATAAACCGATCACCCGCGTTGAATTCGATACGGACGAGCAGGCGTATCATGCGGTCGATCTGGCAATCAAATTCCTTCGTGGTCAGGCATCGCCGGAAAAACATATTCTTTTGTCCGGCAAGCTGATTCAGGGCGAGACCACCCAAACGTTAAAAGTCCGTTTCAAGAGCAAGGACGAACAGGCGTATACGGGAAATTTTAACCTCTTTTAAAGGAGACCTATCTATGTTGCGAACTGTTGCAGGAAAGCTCGTTATTGTAAGTCTGATGGTTGTTTGTTTTGTACGAGGGGCAACGGCAGATCCCCTTTGGGCTGGGGATCGGATTCTTATTGATTTTTGTGACAATTTTGCCGTGACGATCGATGGATCAGGGCGGCAGTGGAACCAGGGACTTAATCATGGCTCCACAGGGACGATTCCAAATCTGAAGAACACCGATGGAGTTTCCACACAGGTGGGTTTCCGCTCGTCCTACTGGTTTCCGTCAAACAACGCCATGGGATTAGCAACCAGTGCTCTTACCGACTATCCTGGTTTTGCTACAAAAGATAGTGTTTTTGTTAACATTGCGAATATTCCAACCGCCCGTGGCATTTTCAACGAACTTGATACCAGCTTGACCTATAATCTGATCTTTTACGGTTCTCGCGGTATGACTGCAGATCCGCGGGTATTACAAGTGACCATCGGCGGTGTTTCCCAGAGTTATGACGCCGGCGGAACCGTGGGTGAGGGGCTGGTAACGTTCACCGGCATTTCCCCGAATGAATCGGGTGAGATCGTCATCGATTTTTCCACGCCGAATCTTGGCTATCTGGGCGTGATTGAACTGGCG
>JAAZAW010000040.1 GCA_012514125.1 Phycisphaerae bacterium
ATACTAATTCCATTTACTTCGTGCGCGGGGGCTAATGTCACGATATCCCGATTTCGAAGCTCATACTGCCTGAAATAGTTTATTGACATTAAAGTACCGCGCATTCAATAAGTCAATTCCGTATAATCACGAAAGACGGTACTCATGGACCGTTTCTTTTGAACTCTGATGATGAAAAACTATGCCAGACCTGTCGCTGATCCAAAAAATCAAAAAAAGTCGGTATCTTTATCGACGACGATTCACTTTTGCGCATAGAATATCCTGACCGCTTTAATCTGGCCGCCAGAATGTTTCGGTAGTTTACAGAAAAGGATATTCAAAAGGTGAATCGATCTGATCTCTCGTTACGCGCGATATGGGCAACAGTTTTATTTCTATTTACTTTTGTTTGTATGCAGGCCCCGGCTCAGCAGTTTGAAACGACCAGTGCGCCTATTCCCACCTATCGCAATCCGGAGTTGCTTTTTTTGACACCTCAGCCGTATTCAAAACTGCATGTCGAGGTCGATGCCGTTGAAGGGGCTGAACCTTCAGCCGGAATCATTCAGGCCCTGGAAAAGTTTTTGAATCGATACTGCGATAAACCGGACGGGATCGAGATGGCCCGGCATAAATCCATTCCTCGTGCCGAGGCCCGGGGTGTTCCCGAAGAAGTATTGACCTGGCGATACATGGATGGTTTGCCGGCGGGCAGTGACAAAGCCGCAACCGCCTATCTTTATGTCTTATTCTTCGACAGCCGACTCAGCGGCACCGCGACCTCGGACGAGGGCGTCGAACCCTATACCACGCCCCGTTATCCCTGCGCGATTTTTATCGATGCCGCCTATTGGGGTTCCAATTTTCATCGGTTTGTTCCCCGCATCGTTTGTCATGAAGCGGGGCATCTTCTGGGTCTGGTGAAAAACACCCGGCATGGCGATGGTGCGCATTGTCGGAATACCTCTTGTCTGATGTTTCCCACGCATTCGGAGACCCGCGCGTTGGCGTCGCGAGCCTACCGGGAAGCATTTGATCTATGCCCGGCATGCCGGGCGGATATTGACCTGATGAAAGAACGATCGTCCGATCCGAAGCTATCGTTCAACGGTCCGGCGCTGGTGCGAACCGAACGTTTTTATCGCGTGATTCAGCTTCCTAATATTATCTTCTGGGATTACGCCCCCTTTAAGAAATCCTTCGATTGGAGATCGATTTCCCAGGCTGCGTTGAATCGCTGGCAAAGCGAAGGAACCCAGAACTCGCTTCGATATTTAACCTGGCGCAATTGGACCGGCCGGCAGGATCTCGCGCCGTTCCGATCCGCCCTGCAAAGAGCGCTCTACGATCCCGATCCGAGAGTGGTTTCTCTGGTTGAAGAAATTACTCAACGGTCCATCCCTGCAAAATCCGCTTACTGAGCACGGGGTCAACTAAAGCGTTGCGAGGTGTAAAGGGATTGACTATCATGGCGGGGAAATTAACCATGAATTTACGAATGAGAAAACACCCGATGGTTCCGGCAAAATTGATTTTGATCGTGATGATAGCGACGAGTACCCACATGATGTCCGCAATGACAACGGCGGCCATGCCGACCACGTCGGCCGCATCGATGGGCCAACCTGAACAACCCCTATCTTACTGTTTTATGATGCTCAATCGAAGATAAGGATATTCCATGGACATTGAAATTGTGCTGCCTTATGAACAAGCGACCTGCCAGGCCCCGCTCTGGGCGTTTGAAGAATCGAAAATTGATTTTCGCAAAGAGCCCGAACGGGCGGCCCGCTGCACCTTATCCTTTGCCGCGATGGAACTGCGCGATTACCTGGTGCGCACCCTGACGGTGGGGCAGGTTCGGATTGTTGACCGTGCCGGAGGTATCGACTTGGCGATTCGATTGGCGGTCCAGGATCCGGCCGACCGAAGTGAGCGATTCCGGTTCGAGCCCGAGCCGCAGGGGTTGACGATTATAGGCCAGGGACGGACCGGGGTCTTATACGGCGTTTATGAATTGCTTCGCATGCAGGGCTGGCGATGGTATGCGCCGGGCCCCCAAGGGCAGATCGCTCCGCCAATGCGAGAGCAACTGAATCTGCCGCGAGAGAAAAAAGAGTATATCCCCTCCCTGAACATTGGCCGGGGCTTTGATTTTGAAGGTGTTTCCAAGGAATCGGCCCAGTTCCTGATTTGGATGGCGAGAAACCGGCTCAATGTTTGCGGTTATCGGCCCGCTACGTTTGCCCTGGCCAACAAACTCGGGATGCAGTTCAAGAACGGCGGGCATGTTTTTGAGGATATTTTAAATCCGGACCGCGTGATGCCTTCGGGCAAGACGCTCTGGCAGGAGCATGAAGAATGGTTCGGTCTGCCGCAAAGCGGTGTCCGCGAAAAATCCCGGGCGCTGCAAACGCAGTTTTGTGTCTCCCGCCCGGATCTGCGGCTTTTTCTGGCGGAGGAACTGCTCTCGAAATTGATGGGCGAATTTTCCACCGTGGATCGGCTCGATGTATGGGGTTTCGATACCTGGGGCGGGATCTGTACCTGTCCCGAATGCCGGGCCCTGGGTAACGGAACGGATCATATCCTCTTTCTGGCCTCTTCGTTCAGGGAATTTCTCGATCGGGCGTATGCTCAGGGCCGACTCGATCGACGGGTCCGGATGGTGATCTGCGCCTACGAAGGCACTTCTACGCTCGAAGGTCCGCAAGGGCCTGTGTGCGGGAATCTCAAAGACTCCGGGGATTGTGTCGTATTTTATCCGATCAACCGCTGCTATGCCCACGACTTCAACGATCCCGGTTGCCGGATCAATGCGTTTTACAATCAGGCCCTCAAAAGCTGGTTGAAGCCCGAAGTCGGGATTCCGGTGATCATGGGCGAATATTATAATGTTTCGAAGTTTGAAGACCTGCCGCTGTTGTTTACCTCTCGAATCAAAAACGACCTGCCTTATTATGCGAAATCCGGCATTCGCGGAATCACCTATATGCACGTGCCGCTCTTTAATTGGGCGATGCGAACACTGACCCAGAATCTTTATGCGGAATTGGCCTGGAATATCGATACCGACGTCTCCGCGTTCGTCGAAGAATATTTCGAAAAATGGTATGGTCCCCATGCCGGACGGATGCGATGTGTTTATGAGAAGATAGAAGAGGCCTGGTTGCTCATGGCAGATTGGCGGGCCTGGTCGGCCAGGAGCGTACTCACGCAGCTTCAGTGGTGGGATGGCCGAAAACCTCAAAAGCCGCTGGCAATGGACAATCACTTCCAAACCCCCGCCAAGGCGATCCAAAGCGGACGGCGTTCGATTGAACTTTTGCAGGAAGCGATGGCGATACTCCAGGAGGTGCGGAAAGAAGACCAACAGATTCTTCTGCCCGCCGAGCCATCCCATTCCATCGCCGTCAATCCGATCCAGGCCCGACTGCTGGAATCGGCCGCAGGATACGAACAGCGTCTGGGAGAGGATCGGCGACTTTTGCGTTATGGCCTGGATACGATGATCCTGATGACGGAGTTCGTTGCCTTTCATGATGCGCGGTATCATGGCGACGAGGAGGTTGCCGAAGAGATCTGGGCGACGATTGAACAAACCGCGGATGCCCTGGATTCTTATTACATCCCGATCGAGTTCAAAACTTTCGAGGCGGGTTTTGTCAGTAAGGATGCCTTGACGCGATCACAGCTTCGCGATCTGCTGCGGCGGTGTCGCCAGGATCGAAACGAAAGAAGCCGGCGGGCCTGAACCTGACGGGATAAATAAAAAAATCGGGACACCGTGTTTTGTACTTTGTCCAGGTTGATTTTCTTTACGCTAAAGCCGCCGGGTTCTTCCGATCGGGCGGCGCGGCGGGATCGCCGCGCTTTGACTGTCGGTTCTATCCATGACAATGAGTATCATGCGGATATATTGAAAATCCTTGCCTGGGCCGGGGCTTTA
>JAAZAW010000340.1 GCA_012514125.1 Phycisphaerae bacterium
GGAAAAATACATTTTGTACGAAATGGAGGGGGAAAACAGGCTCTGGACTTTGGGCTTTGGGCTTTGGGAAGAGCGGTCTGTGGCCGAGGGGGAAATGGGGAAAGATGGTGGATGAAATCGGATTGTAATCACGTTTTTGTTAGAAGTCATGGGAAGGTTCCGGAAAAGAGTGGCGGAAAAGGTTTAGATTTTAAGAATGAGCCGGGAGTGCGGCTCTGGGAAGCTTTGGGGGCTTCCTTAATATAAATATAACATATTTTTTATGAAAATGCAAATTTTTGGTCGATTTTTTATGGAGGTGTGTGGGCGGGGAAATTTTATAAAGGAATTCTTTTTCCTGTTTGTATATAATGGGATATTTGAAATTGGAAATGTACTGGGTAAAGAGGTCCTGGAAACGGCTTTTTGGAAAAGTTCGCTTCCTTATTTTTCTCCCACCGCATATATGAAAGCTTGATTTTTCGATGAAAATTTTATTTGTTTATCCGAAGTATCCGGACACATTCTGGAGTTATAAGCACGCACTTCGTTTTGTATCTAAAAAAGCCGCCATTCCTCCGCTGGGATTGTTGACCGTAGCTGCCATGGTTCCCGATGCCTGGGAAAAAAGGCTGGTCGATCTCAATACGAGCAAACTTAGTAATGAACAGATTAAGTGGGCGGACATGGTTTTTATCAGTGCCATGATCGTACAAAAACCCAGCGTTCAGGAAGTTATTTCCCGATGTAAAGCATTGGGCAAAACCATCGTTGCCGGTGGTCCCGCTTTTACCGCCCAGCCCGAACAATATCCGGATGTGACACATCTGGTTCTTAATGAAGCGGAAGTTACCTTGCCGATGTTCCTGAGTGATCTCGCGCAGGGCAAGGCGAAGGCGGTGTACACGTCGCAGGACAAACCGGCATTGCATCAAACGCCTGTTCCGCTTTGGTCCCTGATTCGTCTCAAGGACTATGCGGTCATTCCCGTGCAATATTCTCGCGGGTGTCCATTCAATTGTGAGTTCTGCGATATTATCATTATGTATGGTCGAACGCCGAGGACCAAAACGCCCTCGCAGTTGATCGCTGAACTTCAATCGCTTTATGATGTGGGTTGGCGGGGAGATGTTTTTATTGTCGATGACAACTTTATCGGGAATAAAGTAACCGTCAAGAAAATGCTGCCGGTACTGATTGAATGGCAGAAAGAACGGGGCATACCGTTTAATCTGCTCACCGAAGCAAGCGTTAATCTCGCCGACGATGAAGAGTTGATGACACTGATGAACCAGGCCAATTTTCAGAACGTTTTTCTGGGAAGTGAAACGCCCGATATGAACGGATTGAAGGAATGCGGCAAGACGCAGAACGCCTCCCGGAATTTATCCGATTCGGTCAAGACCATCCAGCAGCACGGGATGCAGGTGATGGGTGGGTTTATCATCGGTTTTGATACGGATAACGAGACTATTTTTCAAAACCAGATCGATTTCATCCAGCAGACCGGAATCGTCACGGCCATGGTGGGATTGCTCAATGCCTTGCCGCATACACCCCTGTGGCATCGGCTCAATGAACAGGGACGATTGCTCAAAGAAAGCACCGGCGAAAACACTGACGGCACGTTGAATTTTTCACCACTCATGGGAGAGAAAAAGTTGGTCGCCGGGTATCGGAAGGTGCTTGGGACGATTTACTCGAATAAATATTATTATCGCCGAATCAACACCTTCATGCGTAACTATAAGCCCAATAACACCAAGCGGATGCCCAAGCGGGAAGAAGTCTTTGCCTTTTTCCGCAGCATGTGGCATATCGGGATTTTATCACGGGCAAGATTTTCTTACTGGAACCTGGTTATTCGAACCTTTATTTCCAAACGAAAGGCTTTTCCTGTAGCCATAGAGATGGCTATCGCCGGTCATCATTTTCGGCGGATCACCAAACAATTATTAACGGCGAGTGTTTGAGGAAATCTTTCAGGCCGCATCACGACGCAACGACGTATGCTCTTTGTTTATCCTACACCAATGGCGGAGGCGGAGGCGTAGTGCTGGGTGTGACTGATCGAAAGGAGGAGCCGGCGGATTCCCAGTTTTTCACAGATTGCCTGGGTTTCACCGGAAACAAACACCTTTGGCTGACCTGATGGATCTCGGACGATGTCCATATCCGTCCACGCGATCTTATCCCGCCAGCCCGTTCCGATGACTTTTAAAATGGCTTCCTTGGCGGCAAATCTGCCTGCGAGATGTTCCCATTTGCGTTTTCGGGGCAAACAGTATGCGCGTTCGTTTTCTGTGAAAATGCGTTCAAGAAACCGCTCGCCGTATCGTTCGGCAAGTTTTTTGATACGTTCGCATTCTACTATATCGACACCGTGACCGATGATTTCACTCATAGTTATCCAATCCGTCGGCAATGAAACAAAAACCGATGCAGCCAAACCCTGCCAATAAAATAGCGAACATCAGGCACGGAAAATAATCAAAGAAGCTGTAAAAAATATCTCTGGCTCCGGGCCGATCTTCTTTGGCAACGGTTTGGGTGTCGGTCAGATCAAATTGGTCCAGTAAAGAATTATCGTTGGCGTTATAAACGGACACGCTGACGTTATAATCGTCATCGACGTCCACAATCAGGTAGTTAAATACTTCAGCGGGCACACCGCCTGAGCCGGTGATGATTTGATGAACATTATCTTTCATCCAATGATCGTAAAGATGTTCATGGCCACAGAAATAAATCTTAACGTTGTTTTCCGTAAGAATTTTCCAGAAGAGATCCCGACGTTCGGGCCGTGTGTCGAGTGATGAACCGATGTGGCGTCCCGCGGGAAACGCGGGATCGTGGCCATAGACAAATATCACGGGTTGTTCCGTCGCGGCGAGGTCTTTTGCGAGCCAGGTGGTATTCACGGCGTGGAATCCGGGAAATGTAGCAGCGGAGGTATTGACGGCAACGAAACGGCAAGGTCCGATATCGAAGGAATAGGTGGTTTTCTTCTCGTTTCGGGGGCCGTTATCGGGTAATTCCGGAAACGCGCTTTGCCAGATATCGAGATAATGGTTCATATTGATTTGATCGTGATTGCCGGGAACCGGATATACTTTTAAGCCCAGGAAATTCGATTCGTACCACGGGGCGGCGATCAATCGCCAGGTCAAGAAGTCCTTGAGCATCTGGTCGTTGTCTTTGGTGCCGTGTATCAGATCACCGGTCAGGAGGACAAATTGCACTGGGGGATCCGCGGCTAATACCAGATTGACGATTTTGCTGAAACCTTCGCTTACCGCCAGATTGCCGGTACCCTGGGTATCGCCCACCACGGCGAAACGGATTGATTCGGCATTGCCGATCGCTGAGCATAGACTTAAACTCAGGACAATCACGAGGCAATGAAGTTTTTTCGAGGTCATTTCGGTTCTCCAGATTGCCCCCCCCAAGGTTAATCTTCCATCCAACGAGTCGTTTATTCTCCTAACGAAGGCGATGCCTTTAAAAATTGTTCGTTGACCTGCCGAAGCAAATTGAGATATTCCATTTGGGTCTGCATCCAGAGTTTGATCGTTGTGTTGGCTGCGATTTTAGTCTGAATGTCGGCGAGTTTTCGTTTGTCTTCCGGTTCGATGGGGCGGCCTTGTTGTTCTTTTTGGCCGATGGTCATGGCGGCTTGTTCGTAGTCTTGAATTAATTGTCGCGCAGCAGGATCGGCGTCGAGTTGGCTCTTGACGGCCAGGTATTTTTTTCCAACGGAATGCTCCGCCATCGCTTCGCCCAATTGCTGAGCCAATTCCAGAATCTTTTCCATAAATAGTTCCTTTGTAAAATAATAATGGTATTATAAACGATAAACGAAGTGATCAAAAGTCAAAAGTCGAAGATCGACGATCATTGCCGGGGAAAAAAGATGAGTAAAGTTAAAAAGACAGTCACCGAACCTGCAAGTTCCGGCGCCGCCGGTGCGACACCGAAACGTTTGCAATGCAAAATTCTTTCAGGCGTATCGCTTTGCGGTTATGAACCGATGGAATGGCAACAGCTTGCCGATTGGCTAGGTGTTCGCAAGAGCGAATTCGAACAATTCAAGCACGAAGTCGATGAGCTCCATCGCAGCGGTCGATTGATCATCGGCGAGGACAAGACCCTTCGTCTGCCCGGGCGCGAGGGTACGATTGTGGGCATCTTTCGTCAAAATTCGCGTGGTTTCGGGTTCGTTGTTTCTTCGGACACGAGTATTACCGAAGATCTTTACATTCCCGCACAAGCTACTCAAGGGGCTGTCACCGGTGATATGGTCCAAGCCCGCATTGCCCGCCGACGAGTCAAAGGCAAGATGCGAACCTATGGTCGCATCGAACGAATTCTTACACGCGGGAAAAATAAATTCATCGGTACGCTCACCAAAGCAGCCAAACACTGGATGGTGGAAACGGACGGCAGAGTCATTCAGAAACCCATTATCGTCGATGATGTCTCCGCCAAGGGCGTCCGGACGGGCGACCGTGTGGTGGTTCAGATGACCGAATATCCTGTCGAAGGTCAAATGCCGCGAGGTGTGATTCTGAGAGTGCTTGGTCCCGCGGGCGAACCCGATGTCGAGCTTCAAGCCGTCATCGAAGAATTCGACCTGCCGCAGGAATTTCCCGAAACCGTTCTGGACCATCTTGAAATCATTATCGACGAGTTTAACTCGAACGTCGGTAAGATGCTCACCATGGGCCATATGCCCGACGGCCGGCTCGATCTGCGGGACAAACTCATCATTACCATCGACCCCGCCACCGCGCGGGATTTCGACGACGCCATTTCGATCGACGTTCTCGACGACGGCTATGAACTTGGCGTTCATATCGCGGACGTCTCCGCGTTTATTCCTGAAGACTCGCCTCTGGACCAGGAAGCCCGATATCGCGGCAACAGTGTCTACCTGCCGCGAAAGGTCCTGCCGATGATCCCCGAAGCTTTGAGCAACGGTCTGTGCAGTTTGCAGCAGGACCAGAATCGCCTTACGCAAAGCGCCTTTATTCGGTTCGACCCCCAAGGGCGGGTACAAAGCTCCCGAGTTGCTCAGAGTGTCATTCGCTCGACTCAACGGCTTACCTATGAACAAGCCACCGCAATCTTGGAAGGACAGCATGATCATCTGCCGAAAAAGGTTGTCGATCTGATCCTGACGGCGGAAAAACTCGCCCGGGCGATCTACGCCAGGCGCGACACCGAAGGAATGCTGCACCTTGATCTGCCGGAAGTCGAGCTGGAGTATGACGAGAAAGGTCAGCTCGTCGATGCCCATCCCGCCGATACGAGTTTTTCTCATACCATTATCGAAATGTTCATGGTCGAAGCCAACGAAGCCGTCGCCAGACTGCTGGATTCTTACAATATTCCATTTCTGCGGCGTATTCATCCGGACCCCTCAAAAGAAGCCTTTGAGCAACTAAGCGAATTTCTACGCATGCTCGGTCATCGCGTTCCGAAAGAACCCAACCGAAACGATCTTCAAGAACTTATCAATCGTGTCGAAGGCAAACCCGAAAGTTTCGCCGTCAGTTACGCTGTCCTGCGTTCACTCCAGCGGGCGGAATATTCACCGAAAAAAATAGGTCATTTCGCATTGGCGAGCACTCATTATTGTCATTTCACCTCTCCGATACGGCGTTATCCCGACCTGACGATCCATCGGCTTTTAAATTTTCATTTCGAAGGCAAACTCAAAAAACTTGTGATGGAACTTCGCCAGGGTCAAAAGGTCCTTGACGAACTGGGGCAATATTGTTCAACCACCGAACGACGCGCCGAAGACGCTGAACGCCAGATTACGGAAACCCTGATTCTGGAACTTTTAAAAGAGCAGATCGGCCAACATTATGAAGGTGTCGTCACCGGTATCAGCGGTCTGGGGCCATTCGTGCAATTGCCCAAATACATGATCGAAGGTCTGATTCCCATCAACGAACTTGGTGAGGACTGGTGGGAGGTCAATCAGGACGGCGGCTACATCCTGGGCCAGCGAAGCGGGAAACGTTTCAAGATCGGCGATCCGCTCAAGGTCGCCATCGTCAGTGCCGACCCTGTGAGCCGACGTCTGAACCTCACCCTTGTCGAAGCCCCCGCAGCCGGGGCACCTATCAAAAAAGGGAAATATAAAAAAAGCAAAAAAACCGCTCGAACTTTACGTTCGGCAGGGAAGAAAGGTAACGGGAAAAAATCGAAAAACGGCAGAAAACGTTGACCTTGCGGTTCATCAGGGAGTAACTTTTTTATTGAAATCTTTCAGCTCATTTTTAAGAAAATTCAGATTCGCCTGAACCGCGGGCACGGCGTAGCTTAAGACCAAAAAATGATCGCTCATCCCCCCTGCCAGCAATACCACCGGGCCGATGTGCACAAACCACACTCCATCGGGCGTTCGATCAAGCTGAAGGTTGAACATCGATTCCCACACCGATGATTCCTTCACACGAATTTCATCCTTTGGAGGGTCTTTATCGTTGCCGTTAAGGGCATTGAGCATTGTTCGCCAGGTCTGCATCGCCTTGTCGAACCGGACCTTCAAGCCCGGCGAACCATCCGTTTCCACCAGCATCGTTTTACCGATCGGCAGGTTCAGCGGGTGTTTGGGCCAATCGTGAATAATGACCATCGGCCCCATGTGCGAAAAAACATCTTCCATCACATCGCCGACTCCCGCTTCTTCGGCAATCTTTTGATAATTACGGCTCAACTTCTCGCGTTTCTCCGGATTGCGCGACGCCAGATATGTATCGACCGCGTAACGAATGGCGGTTGGAATTTCGCTGTAACTTACACCATAGCTCGTCGCATCCGGCGGAACAGCCCGGGCACGCCAATCGCCTTTCGGAAAATCGCCCGTCAGATAGCCCCGTTGATAAAGCCCCATTCGATCCAGAAAAATTTTACTGATAAACGCTCTGCCGGTAAAACCCGCCGAAAGCAACGCGCGATCCACATCGCCCGCGGCAAACGACTCGAGTATTTTATCATAAAAATTCCCCATTACAGGCCGCAACTGATCTCCGAGCATTTCAAAATCGCCGTAAGCGAAAAACATCCGACGTTCAATATCTTCATCATCCTCATCGGCCAATTGCATCAGGACCGCTTCACCCAAGGTATCGCTTCGCGTCCGCACCGTGCGAAAAACTTTTTCATAAGCGCCGGGCCCGACCGTAAAGATAAACGTATCGTCGACACTCCCCCACTCCCAGCAGCACCAGACAGGAAATTTCGGCGATTCGAGCTTTTGATGCCGCGATTCGCCCTCGCCGATCCAACTGAGCTTCGCATCGTCCGCGGTAAAGTAATGATCGAGCGTCTGCTTGATAAACGACAGGAACGTCCCATGATCTTTCCTGTCCGCCCGAACCACAACCCCCATCTGCATACTTTCGAGCGTGAACGATCCAACGTCGAGTTTCTTGGCCCTCGTATCGAGCAAAAACACTCCGTGTGGATATTTGCTTAGCGTCATCCCCGCCGAGACGACATCGGCCAGAATTTGCTGGTTGGCGCTGAACAGTCCGGCCATACTCGCCGTCGTCAAAAGCGTGGTCATCATTCGTCCCGTCTCGTCGCTGATCCCACCCTCCGCGAATGAAAGATACGCCAACACCGTATCGCCCGGAATCGTTTCAATCAGTTTTTTATCTTCTCGTCGATTCCGCGCCGCCTGAGTCGAGGTCTTTGTCAGGGTCTCAATCGTCGGACCCGCCGACACCTTTTGCGAAAAGCAATCTTTGTATTCAAAATACACCACCCCGCCCGCGATAAGCAGAATCGTTAAAAATACTCTCTTAATGTACGATGTTTTATTTGCCGATGCAAAATCGGCCAAAAATATTTTCAAGGACATTTTCCGTGACATCCTTTCCAAGTAAAGCGCCCAAACTTCGCAACCCCTCCTGCAAAGACACCGCGACGATCTCCAGGCCCAAAAATCCCGACGATTCCTTGAGCGTTTGCGCATCAGTTCGAGCTTGTTTTAAACTCACGAGCACATCCTCCAGCGCCGCCCTGCCGCGAAGGTCCAGTGCAATCTGCCCGTCGGCGGTAATCACCGAGATCTCCGCCAGATTCGCAAAGACCGCATCCGTCAACACCGTTAATCCCTCACCGGTCCGACCGCTGAGGGTGTAAATTCTTTTTTTATCAAACCGACGTTCAATCGCCGAAATTACAGACCCGAGGGCATGGCTCCCGATCAAGTCGATTTTATTTACCGCAACGAGGGTCCTTTCTTCTTTTACATCCAGCGAATCAAAAAGTCGCAGTTGTTCTTCAATCGGCTGCGCCGCATCGACAACAAAAATGACCCAATCCGACAACGCCAAAAAACTTTCCGTTCGATCGATTGCCTCTCGTGTGATCCGGTCGGCGGGTTGCTCCAGTAATCCCGCTGTATCGCACAAAAGCACCTCGCGATCCTGCAACGCCCACACCGCCGTCAAAATATCGCGTGTCGTCCCGGGCAGCGGCGAACAAATCGCCCGATCAAGCCCCGTCAGCGTGTTCATCAGCGTACTCTTGCCCGCGTTGGCGCTTCCAACCAGAAACACCCGCGGCAGTGAGGTAATCGTCCGCGAATCGATCGCTTCGTTCAAAATTCCCTCGATCATCGAGCTAAGCTCATCTAAGCCAGGAATCAATTGATCGAGCGTAATAAACTCGATTTCCTCTTCGCTGAAATCGATATTCGCCTCAAGCAGCGACACAAGCTCAGCGAGTTTTGTATAACTTTCATTAAGCCGCCGGTGAAGTTTCCCTTCAAGCATCGCCATTGCCGCTTCGATCTGCGCATCGTTCTGCGCGTCGATGAGTTCCCGCACCGCCTGGGCCTGGGTCAGGTCCATCTTCCCAAGCAAAAATGCCCGTGCGGTAAATTCCC
>JAAZAW010000341.1 GCA_012514125.1 Phycisphaerae bacterium
ATATTGAACTGGCCATCGATCAACCCGACACCGAAGGGATCGGCGAGGTAAAAATTCGCGGCCCGAACGTCATGCAGGGATATGAACGAAGGCCCGAAGAAACCGCGGAGGTATTGCGCGATGGCTGGCTTTATACGGGCGATCTGGGCTTTATCGATTCGGAGGGTTATCTGCGTCTGACGGGACGGGCCAAGGAAGTGATCGTCATGGCGTCTGGAAAAAATATCTATCCGGAAGATGTTGAGCGTTATTACGAGCAATCGCCGCTGGTACGCGAAATTTGTGTCATGCCGATTGAACTGCCCGGCGGCAGGGTGGAAAAATTGCAGGCGGTTGTGGTGCCTGATTTTGATGAACTTCGTCGGATTCGCGCGACGGGGCTGGTGGAGGCGATTCGCCATGAAATGGTGCGAATGGCCCAGGCTTTGCCCAGTTATATGCACATTACCGATCTGAAGATCGTGACCAATGAATTTCCCCGCACCCGGCTCGGCAAGCTCAAGCGGGCTGAAATCCGGCGCATGGTTTTTGATGAAGTCGATGAATCGGAAACCGTCGCGATGAGTCCCGAAGATCAGGCGTTGCTCGATCAGCCCGGCGCTTCGTCTTTGATCGAACGCATTAAAACCATCGGTAGAATCGAGATCGAGGTCCTGCCCGGCGATCATCTGGAATTCGATCTGGGATTGGATTCTCTGGCGAGAATCGAACTCGACGTTGTTCTGGAACGTGAATTCGGCATAAAAATTTTGCCCGAAGAAATCGCCTCGGTGACCACGGTTCGCGATCTGCTCAAGCGGTTATCGCCCGAGGCCGTCACGGAGCAGACTCGGCAAGGCTGGGACGTTATTTTGCGTCAGCGGGTGTCGCCGCCGATTTCAGAGATGTTCAATCTCAATCGCGGCCCGCTACGACGTGGTTTTTTGAACGTTCTTCGCCGCAGTGCCGGAAGTCTTTCCCAACGGTTTTTCCCGTTCGATATTCAGGGACTGGAAAATCTGCCGGACGATCGTCCTTATTTACTTTGTCCCACGCATGCGAGCCGAATCGACGCGGTGTTGATCTACATGGCCTTGCCGTCGTCGCAGATCGAGAAGATGTTTTTTCTGGGCGCGGCGGATTATTTCGAATCCTTCATCATGAAAAAACTCGGCAGGGCAGGTCGGGTGATTCCCACTGCCACCACCGATACACTTCTGGGTTCACTCCGTCGAGCGGCAGAGGTCCTTTTCATGGGTAGAAATGTCTGCATCTTCCCGGAAGGTTATATTACACGCAACGGCTGTCTTCAGCCGCCGCGGCCGGGGGCTGCGATTCTTGCCTGTCAGATGGGTGTTCCGATCGTGCCGGTGCTGATGCGGGGGACCTACGATTTGCTTTCGTATGCGAATCGGGGATTTCGGTTTCGTCCGGTTGGTCTGACGGTGGGGCGGGCGATCGATCCGCCGGTAAAAGAAAAATATGATAATGCCGATTATGCCCAACTCATGGCTCGCTGGCAGGAGGCGATTGTGCGAATGCGGCGTGAAGACGATGCCTCCTTGTCCGCCACCGCCGGCAGGAGTCCGCGAATTGGTGACGATATGAATACACGAGAATGATCTTATGCAAAATATGCCTCCGCCATTACGATTTCGCGCTGCAAGCTGGGTCCTGTACGACCTGGCCAATACGATTTTTTCCGCCGCGATTACCTTTCTTTTCGTCCCCAATATCGCGGCGGCATCGACGGGTCTGATCAATTCTCTTGCGATGATCGTTGCCGGAATCGGAACGCCGATTTTCGCGAGCCTCGCCGATCGAACCGGCAATGCAGGGCGATATAACACCATTGCGACGCTTGTCTGTATCGTTGCCCTTAGTTTGCTGGGTGTCTTCGAATCGACACCGGCACTTTTGACCACGTTTTTCATTGCCACGCTTTTTTATCAGGCGGCTCTGGTCTTTTACAATTCACTTCTGCCGAGTGTCGCCCTCGAAAATCGATTGGGTCTGGTCTCCGGTCTGGGCGTTGGGTTGGGCTATCTGGGCACGGTCCTGACACTGGTGGTCTTTTTGCCGCTTCAAAGGGTCATGGGGCTGCAATCGGAATTCTTTCCGGTCGCCCTGGCATTTCTCGTGTTCGCGCTGCCTTGCATGCTTCTGGTTCGTGACCGGCGTCCGATCAATCGCGAGAAAATTACGCTTCCCCTGGTTCGTCAACAGTGGGCCGAGCTTCTTGAGACCCTTCGGACGTTGCCGAAAACGCCCGCCCTGATGTGGTTCCTGATCGCCAACTTCTGGGCGGTCGATGTCCTCAATACGGCGATTTTATTCTATGGCCGATTTTTGAAAGATTCTTTTGAACCCCTGGCGAAAAGGGGCGAGCTCTCGCTGTTGGGCTATCACATTTTCAACATTCAGGATTTCATCATCATCGGCGGACTTGCCGTCAATCTGCCGGCTTTGATCTATGGCCTGGGTCTGGGCCATTTCGCCGACCGCTTCGGGGCGCGTAAAATGTATCTGATTTCCATCGCTTCGTTTTCGGTAGGGCTCATCGGCGCCGGAATCTTCGGCGGCTGGGCGCCCCTGTGGTTTTTAATCTCAATTTGTTTTTTCGCCGGGTTGGGTCTGGCGGGGGTGTGGACCGTGGGGCGAAAAATTCTTATCGAACTCGTTCCCCGCGATCTTGTCGCCCGATACTTCGGCCTTTACGGCATTACCAACAAAGTCTCCGTTATCGGCTCGACCGTCTGCGGTGTGATGCTTCAGTACTTTGGCCCGCGCTGGGCGATTCTGAGCCAGGTCTTTCCATTGCTGCTTGCCTTCTTCTGCCTGTACATGATGTGGAAATCCACACACAACAGTACATCAGACGAAAAAAATAAGGCGAGCCGAAGCTCGCCTTGAAAATGGCTGATAAATCGATGGAAAGCTATTTCGCAACCGCCTTGGCGGAATGACAGGAGCAGGGAACCTGAGGTTTCACCACGCTGCCTTTGCTGTTTTCCTGAATAAAGGCATCAAGCATCTGCCTGGCTTGCCAGTCGGAGAATTGTTTGGGCGGATGTTTCATGGTAAAGGCGCTGATCGCTTCGAGCGGACCGCCGATACCGCAATCTTTCGCCAGCTTGCAGCAGCGGATCGCATCGACCGCCACACCCGCGCTGTTGGGCGAATCTTCGACGCTTAGACGCAGTTCGAGGTTGAAAGGCACATCGCCGAATTGTTTTCCTTCCATGCGGATAAAGCAGACTTTGTTGTCGTCCTGCCAGTTGATAAAATCGCTCGGGCCGATGTGAATGTTTTCACTCGGCAGGGGAACCGGAAGCTGCGACTGAACGGCTTGAGTCTTCGAGATTCGTTTGCTCTTGAGACGATCATGATTGAGCATGTTCAAAAAGTCGGTGTTGCCCGCGGTGTTGAGCTGGTACGTTTTTTCGAGCTTCACGCCACGCTGTGAAAAGAGGTAGGTGAGCACGCGGTGAGTCACCGTCGCGCCGAGTTGGCTCTTGACGTCGTCACCGACGATGGGCAGGTTTTTATCTCGGAATTTTTGTGCCCAGACCGGATCGGAAGCAATAAAGACGGGAATGCAGTTGACCATCCCGCAGCCGGCATCGAGGGCGCACTGGGCATAGAAACGGGCAGCTTCTTCCGACCCGACAGGCAGGTAATTGACCAGCACTTCGGCGCCGCTGCCCTTGAGGATTTTGACGATATCCGCCGGTTTTTGATCCGCGACACGAAACGCCTTGTTGTCCGGGTAATCAACCATGTGGCCGGCGACACCATCAAGGATATTTCCCATCTGAACCGTCACGCCCATGTGCGGGATATTCTGGCAAAACGCTTTGGTGCAGTTGGGTTGTGCCCAGATGGCTTGAGAAACATCCAGACCGACTTTGCGCTTGTCCACATCGAACGCCGCTACAACCTCGATATCCTCAAGTCGATAAGGCCCGACCTGAGGATGGGCCAACCCTGCGCTGGACAGATCCCTGCCGTTGCGGTAATAATGAATTCCCTGAATCAACGAGCATGCACAATTGCCTACACCAACGATTGCCAATTTGATATTTGCCATGGTCACAAACTCCTTATACCTGAGAAGCACTCTCTAAAAAAATCCCACCATAGTTTCATTTTCAATATCATGAATACGGTTTGGGCTTGTGGGAGGAACATGCCCTCCCATAATATGCAACGTTCTCATAACAGAAACCTTTGCGGTTTCGAACCTTTACCGTACGATCTAGGATACATCTACAACAAACAAAGTCAAACGAAATTTAAGAGTTTGTCCCATGGGAACGGGATAAAACTTCTGCATGCGGTATAACATTATGATGAAAAAGGAATGCATTTTCGATTGCATAAAATTTTCCCAAGAACTTTTTGTCCGATAGACTTTTGGTACCTTGGGGCATACAATTCAATGAACACAGACCCAAGGCAACACATGTAATTCTCCTTTCCCCCGCTAGCCACAGCCTCCGGCGAGCGGGGGTTTTTTTGTGGAAAGTTGGAAGAGAAGGGGTTAAACCGCCAAGATGCCACGACGCCAAGTTGCCAAAGCCTTGGGCGAACGTGAAAAACGTTGTTTTTTCGGAAGGGGGGAACGATTTTGCATCCTGAAGAGAGAGTTTCTGATAAGTATTATTGATCGTCCCAAGCCAAAATGGTCACTTCCCATAAAATTACGCTTCATTTTGTTAATGATAATGAAAAGTTAAGACAAAGACGATTTGCAAAAAGATAAGTATCCTCTTGCTTAAAAAAAGTTAGATAGATTTTGATCTTTTGGGGAAAAATGGAAGATTTGAGAAACTTTTCGACGAAAATTGAAGGGAAATAATATTAACATCCTGATGCTGTTTTATGTTGATCGGCTCGGGTTAAACCGGCAGGAAATTCTTCGGCTTTCTGCGATAATAAGAAAGAATAAAAAACACGGGCGACTGTTCATGGTCGCCCGTGTTTTTTATTGGTTGTAGGAAATTTTTATGCGTAACCGTCGCCGCCTTTTTTTCTGCCGCCGCGTTCTTTTTCGATCTTCTTCTGGTAGCCGCTCTTGCGATAAGCTTCCAACGCGTCGGGTTCCAGACCCATCGATGAACGCACATAGCCGATCAACGGCCTGGTGTCCGTCAAATATGCGTCACGCAGCGTTTCTTCCGCGCGAATAACATCGTTTTGAGCCTGGGCGTCGCGAAGGGTTTTGCGATCGACCAGCAGGGCTTTGGCATAGCTCTGATGAATCGTGTCGATCGACTGAATCATCTCTTCGAGCTTGGG
>JAAZAW010000342.1 GCA_012514125.1 Phycisphaerae bacterium
AAAGCAGGAAAAACAGATATTTTTTATCGGGTGAACTCAATCAAGGTCTGGTTAAAATATATTTTTGGCGATAAAATAGTTCAACAAGGAGTAATACAAAAATGACAACACATGACAAAAACACAACGTCGTTAACCGAACAACCGGCATGGAAGGCATTAGAACAACATTACAAAACCATCGGCACGATCCATCTGCGAAGCCTCTTCGCGGATGATCCGCAACGTGCGGAACGTTTTTCCGCTGAGTTTGACGATATTTATCTGGATTATTCAAAAAATCGTATTACCGCTGAAACCCTAAAACTTCTTATCAATCTGGCTGAGGAGTGCCATCTTCGCGATCGCATCGACGCTATGTTCCGCGGCGACAAAATCAATATTACGGAAAATCGATCCGTCCTGCATACGGCGTTGCGTGCCCCCCGCGATGCGAAAATTATGGTCGATGGGGTGAACGTTGTTCCGGAAGTCCACAATGTTCTGGATAAGATGACCGCTTTTGCCGATCAGGTTCGCAACGGGGAATGGCTTGGGTTTACGCAAAAACCAATCCGCAACGTCGTCAATATCGGCATCGGCGGCTCGGACCTGGGTCCTGTTATGGCCTATGAAGCACTCAAACACTATTCCAAACGCGACATGACCTTCCGCTTTGTTTCGAACGTTGACGGCACGGACTTTACCGAGGCAGTACATGACCTCGACGCAGCAGAGACGCTGTTCATTGTTTCGTCGAAAACATTTACTACCATCGAGACTATGACCAATGCTCACAGCGCTCGGGCTTGGCTGATCAAATCACTGGGCGATGAACAGGCGGTTTCCCGGCATTTTGTCGCAGTTTCTACCAACACCAAGGAAGTTGAAAAGTTCGGTATCGACACCGCCAATATGTTCGGATTCTGGGATTGGGTCGGTGGGCGATATTCCATGGACTCCGCGATCGGACTTTCCAACATGATCGCCATCGGACCGCACAATTTCAAACTCATGCTCGAAGGTTTTCTCGCTATGGACGAACATTTCCGAAGCGTTCCTTTGGGTAAGAACCTGCCGGTGATCATGGGGTTGCTGTCCATTTGGTATAATAATTTTTTCAACGCTCAGACGGTAGCGATTTTGCCTTACGATCAATATTTAAAACGGTTTCCCGCTTATCTTCAGCAACTGACCATGGAAAGCAACGGCAAACGAATCACGCTGGACGGCCAGGTTGTCAATTATCAAACCAGTCCGATTTACTGGGGCGAGCCGGGCACTAACGGCCAACATTCTTTTTATCAGCTTATTCATCAGGGCACGAAGCTTATCCCGTGCGACTTTATTGGTTTCGCTCAGACGTTGAACCCGGCGGGCGTGCACCATGACATGCTGATGGCCAATTTCTTTGCGCAGACCGAGGCTTTGGCGTTCGGTAAGACGCGGGAGCAGGTGCAAGCCGAGGGTACCGCTGATTGGCTGGTCCCCCACCGCGTTTTTGAAGGAAACATACCAACGAACACCCTTTTGGTCAAGCGTCTGACGCCCAAAACCCTGGGCATGCTTATCGCTCTTTACGAGCACATTGTTTTTACTCAGGGAGTGATCTGGCGGGTGGACTCTTTTGACCAGTGGGGAGTGGAATTGGGAAAAATTCTTGCGAAAAAAATCAGCCCGGAGCTTGAATCCGAGACTGAGCCGGAATTGAAACACGATAGTTCGACGAACACATTGATTCGGCGATATCGAAAAATGAAGAACAAGTAAAGGGGGGGATTATTTACGGTAAGAAATCGTGTGGATTTTGGCTGGTGAACCGCTTAAAGACGGTGGCAAAATATCCGCTGGAGGAAAAACCCAGGGACATGGCGATTTGTGTGATCGATTGATTT
>JAAZAW010000343.1 GCA_012514125.1 Phycisphaerae bacterium
AGCATTACAAATATCAAAAATTTCGGTCGCTGAGCCTGTCGAAGCGACATGACGTTCGTGAAAAAAGACCCTTCGACTTTCCGCAGAGTCCGAAACTACGACACGTTTAAATCAAAAGCGTATAACACCGGTATTATGAAGTTTTAGCGTGGCGTTTTTTGTTCAGTGTGATCATCAAAACCATAATATCCGCCGGGGTAATACCGCTGATTCTCGATGCCTGACCCAGGTTTGAAGGACGAGCGGCGTTAAGTTTTTCCTGGCTTTCATACTTGATGCCGGTAATGGCGAAATAGTCCATATCGGCGGGAAGTTTCACGGCTTCAAGCTGATGAAGTTTTTCGGCGGCCTTGTGCTCGCGCCGATAATAACCGGCATATTTAATGTCGGCCTGGACCTGCTGACAAATGCGAGGGCCAAACTCGGCGAAAAGATCGGCGGGGAGTTTGGCGACGAGGTCCGACCAGGTGCTTGCGGGACGGCGAAGCCATTCCTCCGCGCTTAACCCTTCGAGCCGATGCTTCTTGAGAAGAGCGGTGAGTTTTTCTCGCTGGGCCTGCCACGTCAGATGCCGGGTCCATCGCAATTCATCCAGAATTCCCAGATCGTGCGCGATCGGACACAAACGTCGTTCCGCCGTATCGGCTCGCAAAAGTAAACGGAACTCGGCTCGCGAAGTGAACATGCGATAAGGCTCGTCGATCCCCTTGGTGACCAGGTCGTCGATCATGACACCGATATACGCATGGTCGCGGCGAAGGACGATCGGCTCTGCGCGATTCAAATACCGAACAGCATTCAGCCCAGCCATAAGCCCCTGACCGGCGGCTTCTTCATAACCGCTGGTGCCGTTGATCTGACCTGCGCAAAACAGGCCCGGTACTTTTCGGCATTGGAGATCAAAGCCAAGTTGATTAGGCCGTATGAAATCGTATTCAATAGCATAGCCAAATTGAACAATACGGGCATTTTCGAGTCCTGCGATAGAGTGAACCATGTCCAACTGAAGGTCCTCGGGAATCGAGGTCGCCAGGCCGTTGCAGTAAATCCAGTCGCTTTCCCGTGATTCCGGTTCGAGATAAACTAAATGTTGCTCTTTATCGGTGAAACGGACAACTTTAACTTCGATGCTTGGACAATATCGCGGACCAATCGAGGTGATCTGGCCCGAATAAAGCGGCAGGCGATGAAGATTGTCGCGAATAATGCGATGCGTCCGGGCATTGGTACGCGTAACGTGGCAGGGAATTGGCGTCTGGACAATTTTGTCCGTCAATATGGAAAATGGAATAGGCACTTCATCGCCGGACTGAATTTCGCAGCGGGACCAGTCGATGGAATCGGCGGCCAGACGCGGGCAGGTGCCCGTTTTAAGTCTGCCTATTTCAAGACCCAATTTCTTCAGACAATTGGTCAGATGCCTCGCCGGCGATTCACCCACTCGGCCGGCGGGAATTCGTTTTTCACCGATATGAATCAAACCGTTTAAAAAGGTCCCGGTGGTCAGAATCACCGCGCGAGTATCGAAACGTCGACCATCCCCAAGCACCAACCCTCGGACCCCGGAATGATCGGTAAGAATTTCAACGGCTTCTCCTTCGATCAGATCAAGCCCCGATAAATTCGCGAGGAATTGACCGGTGTAACGGGCATACGCTTGTTTGTCCGCCTGGGCACGCGGCCCCCAGACGGCAGGACCTTTGGAAAGATTAAGCATCCGAAATTGAATACCTGTTGCGTCGATGGCTTGACCCATCAAACCACCAAGAGCGTCGATCTCGCAGACAATCTGCCCCTTGGCCAGCCCCCCTATCGCCGGATTACACGACATCTCACCAATTTTATCGAGACAAAGAGTAACCAATGCCGTGCGAACACCGCTTCGCACTGCGGCATAGGCCGCTTCAATACCGGCGTGGCCGGCGCCTATCACTATAACATCATATTTCGGGTTCATCGGACTCATCGTATTCAATCGCATGTGAAATATATTTTCAGGAACTAATTTTTCCGAGGCCTTACGCAAAATTGTCATCACCGGGTCGTATCCGGTAAAATTAACGCTCAATTCTCACCGAGCAGATCGGGTTCGTCGTTAAAACGTAGATTGATCAGACTCCAATCCGATTTGGGCGTGGCCTGATAAAAATAAAATTCCCAAACCAATGGAGCACGTTCATATTTAAGGATATACACCAGCCGAATGATCGAATCACCATAGTTCTGTTGCCGGATAAACTCCACAGCCATAGGTTTGCCATAAGCAATCAGGGCTTGAGACGTTTTATCGACAAGATTCTGTACCGCATTGCTTTTATCCTTGATGGGCGAACCTGCCAATAGTAAATCATAAGCGGCATTAACGCGGGTTTCCATAAGTTTGGCGAAAAATTCTTCCGTCCGAGTCCGGCAGATGTTTTTTTTGCTTACTTGAGCGACACCCAGACACAAACCCAGCGTCACCACGCCGAAGGCTGTGATTTTTATCACGGTCAGATTTACTGTATTCATGTTATTATGGTCCTTCCGGTTCATTGTTCTTGTTGGGCAACGGTTCGTTTAACGCTCCATTTTGACCCGGAGAGGGGAATTTTGTCAAATAATATTGAAAG
>JAAZAW010000344.1 GCA_012514125.1 Phycisphaerae bacterium
ATACGGAATTGACTTATTGAATGCGCGGTACTTTAATGTCAATAAACTATTTCAGGCAGTATGAGCTTCGAAATCGGGATATCGTGACATTAGCCCCCGCGCACGAAGTAAATGGAATTAGTATAACATATTTTTTATAAAAATGCAAATTTTTGGCCGATTTTTTGAGTTTTTTGGCTGTTGGAGCGGTTTTATGGATTTCCGCTGGAGTTTATCCTCGTGAAGACGGGGACCGGAATGACGGAAGGGAGAGAACCGTGTGAGTTATTTCGATATTTATTGGGAGAGGCGAGGGCGTATGATTTTCCATTTTCTTCTCCTTTAGCGATGGAAGGTCGGAAAGGAGGAAAGTCGAAGAAGTCGGAAGCCGGGAAGAAGGTGTGAAAGTGAGAAGGTGAGAAGGTAAGAAAGTGTAAAGGTGGGAAGGTGAGACAGTGGAGGGGGTGTGGGGATTCCTCACTCTGGAGTAGCATGGGAGTGGGGGAGGAATTGGTGTGGAGGATGAGGGGGACTGCTTTTTGTGCATTGTTCGTTGAAAGTGAGTGCGGGACAACGTATAATCCACAACAATAAACCTCTGTGATGGGATTTTTTGTTATGAGTAAGATATTTTCGATGATTTTGGTGATTGTCGCAGTCGGCTGGGCTTCGCTGATGTGTGAGGCCCAGACGGCGGAGCGATATATTTTTGACGACGATACGCAGGAATGGGTTTCGGGGGAAAGGGTGGATGTTCCGCTTGAGGGGGTTGCGGGCGAGGCTCGGGGGATGATCGATGCGGGGCAATATCGTCAGGCGGAAAAGATGCTCAAGGAGTATCTCAAAGAAACGTCCACCCAGGAGGAAGGACGGGTGGCGGCGATGCTGGTGTATGCGGATTCGGCTTTTATTCGGGATGAATATGGTTTAGCGGATGAGCGGTATCGTCAGTTGATTCATGAATATCCTAATACACGGGAATTTGCTATAGCATTACGGCGGGAGTTTGAGATTGCCAAGGCTTGGCTGGCGGGGAAGAAGAAGCGGGTTCTGGGTGTTTTGTTTTTGAATGCCGCGGATGAAGCGCTGGAGATTTTGAGTTTGATCGAACAGCTTGCGGGTGGTTTTCGTATTGCGGAAGTGGCGTTGTGGACCCAGGCGGATTATTACTACCAGACGGGGCAGTTTGAACTGGCGGAAATCGCATATCGTCGATTGGCACAGAATTATCATTCGCCTCGATATAACAAGGCGGCGATGTACTGGTCGTCGGCTTCGGCGATGGCGACGTTTCCGGGGATTGCGTATGACGAGACGCCGTTGCTTGACGCCCATGAGCTTTATACGCAATACCGGGATAAATATCCTCAGCAAGCCCAGCGAGAGGATATTCCAGTGATTCTGGAGCAGATCAGTCTTAAGCGGGCGCAGAAGGAATATGAGACGGGGCGGTTTTATTGTCGGATTCGCAAGCCTGAGGCAGCGGCTTATTATTTTCGATATGTGATTCGGAATTGGCCTGAGACGCTTTTTGCTCAGCAGGCGGAGTTGGAGCTTGGCAAGATGGGCAAGGCTGTCGAAGAGGAACGCTAGACTTTAAATGAATGGAAAATTTCATGTGTAATCAATTAATTCGTATTGTTGTTTTGGGATTGATGTGGGTGGCGCTGGTCGGCGGGTGCGGTTATTCGAGCGAGCGTCCGTTTCGATCGGATGTCAAGACCATCGCGGTCAAGCCTTTTGGTACGAAGGAGTTTCGTCGGCGGATTGAAATGGATTTGACCGAAGCGGTGAAGAAACGGATTCAGCTCGATACGCCGTATAGGTTTGCGGATGAGTCGGTGGCAGATACGGTGTTGACGGGCGAGGTGCTTGAGGTTCGGCAGGGGACGATGGGTCGCGATTTTACATGGAATCGTCCGCGTGAAACGCAGTTGACCTTGATTGTCAAATTTCAGTGGAAGGATTTGCGAAGTGGGGAGGTTCTGGTGCAGAAAGACCGGTGGTTACAGACGTATGATTACGCCAGGCCGGTTTGTGAGACGGAATGGGACGCTATTCAGGGGGCGGTCGATCGCATGGCGGAAACTATCGTAGAGCAGATGGAGCGTGATTGGTAGATTTCGCGGCTATAATTGAGGTATGACCACATTAATGGACAATCCGTTGCGGATCGTTTTCTGGGAGACGACGGTTCGGTGTAATTTGTCTTGCGGCCATTGCCGACGGCTTGCGGTGGAGTCCAAGGATGAACTTTCGGGAGAAGAAGCCCGGTCATTGATCGATGAGCTTGCACAGATGGGGGGAGGTGGGCGTGGTCCGACGATGTTGATATTTTCGGGCGGTGAGCCTTTGTTGCGAGGGGATATTTTCGAGTTGGCGGGTTATGCCCGAGAGCGGGGGGTTGTGACGGCGTTGGCGAGCAATGGGACGATGATTGACAGGACGATCGCGAGTCGCATTGCCGAGGCAGGTCTGGGGCGGGTGGCGATCAGTCTCGATGGGCCTGACGGAGAGAGTCATGATCGGATACGAAATCAGATCGGTAGTTTTGAACGGTCGTTGAGGGGGATGGGGTTTGTGCAGGATGCGGGGGTAGAGGTTCAGATCAATACGACCGTGTCGCGGAGTAATTTGTCGATGCTGCCGGGGATGCTTGAGTTGGCGAAGACGTTGAAGGCGGCGGCGTGGCATGTTTTTGTGTTTGTGCCGGTGGGGTGTGGGGCGCAGTTGTCTGGGGAGGAAGTGCTTGGGCCTGAGGAGGCGGAGGAGTTGCTTTGCTGGCTTTATGAGGTTTCGCAGCAGGGAGATATTCAGATCAAGCCCACGTGTGCGCCGCAGTATTATCGTTTGTCGGCACAGAGGAAATCACAAGCATCGGCATCGGATTCGGGTTCTTTGCGGCATGGGTATACGCGAGGGTGTCTGGCGGGGATTAATGTTTGTTTTGTCAGTGCGACGGGGCGGGTTTTTCCGTGTGGCTATCTGCCGGTCGAGGCAGGGGATTTGCGTCAGCAACGTTTGCGGGATATCTGGGAACGGTCGGACGTTTTTTTGCAATTACGCGATTTTGGATTGCTCAAGGGGCGGTGCGGGGGATGTGAGTATGTGGGTCTTTGCGGCGGATGCCGAGCGAGGGCGTTTGGGGTTTATGGGGATATGCTTGCCGAAGAGCCGGGATGTTTGTATTGATATTTTTCGGTGGATGAAGTTGCTTACGTGATGTCGCTTGGACAGGCTCGGCGACTGGAAATTGTGGAAGCGATCAGTCGTGTTTGCGGGGTGTTATCGACAAGCCTTTGAATGCCGAGAGCGTCATTCCCATCAGCACCATTCCGATTAGGCCGCACCCGCCGTCGGGGATGATCGGATTGTCGTCCAGGTCGGCTTTGAGTTCGATTGTCAGTGTTTGTCCGGGAGCCAGGGCGATGGGGGTGGGGTTGGGTGTGAAGATGTATCCTTCTTTTGATGCTGTGAGGGTGTAATTTCCGGTGGGAAGGTTGGTGAATGAGAAGGTTCCATCGTTTGCGGTCGTTGTGGTCAGGTTTCCGGGCGATAATTGCAGGGTAACGGCGGGGAGGGGTGAGCTTGGTGAGGAGTCGATGATTTTTCCGGAGATTTCTCCTTTACGGGTGGTCAGGCTATAGGGGAAATCGACTTTGATGTTTTGCGAGGCGATTTGTACGGTGGCCTGCATGGGGGCGATGTCGGGTCGGGTGATGGTGAGGGTGTATGTTCCGGAGTGTAGAGCTATCGGGACGGCAAAACCACCTGAGGTGGAAGTAAGGGCGTAATAGTCGCCGCGGTCGGGAGTGACCTGTACGTTGGCGAGTCCTTCATTGAGATCGTAAGCGCTATTTTCGTTGGCATCGAGATAGACGACGCCGGTGATAAAGGCTACCTGGTCGTTGTCGAGTCCGAATTCCTGGGTTACCACGAGGGGGCCGACAGTGGTGGTGCTGATGTTTTCTTCGATGATGCCGATGCCGATTTCCCGGAAGTCGGCATCGGCATCATCGAGGTCCAAGGTGATGATTCGATGTCCCAGGTCCTGAACGCCCCAGTCGACTACAAAGGCGGCATGGGCGTGCCAGGGGGAGTAGGCGTATGCGTAAACATTTTCGCCGGCATAGGAGTAGGTATAATTCGCCGCGGTCAATCGTTCGGCGAGGGTTGTCGGCCCGTTGGGGTAATCGCCGTGTCCCTGATAATTGTTTATCGCCATGTGTGTGCTGTGGTTTCTGGCTGCGGTGATTAGTTTTTCGTTGAAAGCGAGGGGCGGTTTGGGGGAATAGGTGGAAAAATCTTTGATCAATTCGTTCTTATCGACATTGAAGGCGTTGAGGGCGCTGTTAATGCGGGCATCGTTGCCGTTGACGATTCGGAGGATGTCGGCGTAAGGGTTGGCGCGGCAACGGTTTGTGTATTCGAGCAGGAGTTGTTCCAGATGGGTCGGGTCGCCGTGTGAATAAGCTTTGTAAGGTATGGAGGTCGAATCGGGAGTGGGTAGTTTAGCTGATGGTCGATGGGAGACACTGGTTTGGGCGTTGGCTGGGATTGAAAAAATCAATCCAGCCGAAAATATCGTTGCCATTGCTGCATTTTTAAACCGTTTCATGATTTTATTATAGCATTCTTCAGTGATTTTGCCAAAAAAAGATATGGTTTTTGTAATTTGATCGAACATAACCGCTTTTGGTGTAATGAGATAACGTTTTTTGGGTCGATGGGCGTTATTTATGGGGTGTTTTTGACTTTTTTTCGAGTTTTTTCGACTTGTTAGATTTTTTGTTTTCGGTTTTTTGGGGTTTTTTGGTTTCGAGCTGTTCTCGCAGCAGGGTGATGCAGTTTCCCGGGTCGATTCCTGAGAGGACCAGGGTTTTTTCAGGGTTTGTTTCGCCGGAGGTCAGGGTGATTTTTTGTTTTGGAAGGTCTGTAATTTCGGATAAGAATGTGATCAGGGCCGCGTTGGCTTTGCCTTTTTCGGGTGGAGCGGCGATGGCAATTTTGAGGCTTTGTCCGTGCAGGCCAAGGAGTTTTGTACGCGAGGAACCTGGAGTGATTTTCACCTGCATTCGAGTTCCTTCACGACAAGGCACGACAATTTTTCGCCAATCGACTGGATTTTTCACGGGAACTCCGACGGTTTTGAACCGTTTTAAAATTATTTACCCAGTTCTTTGCTGCGGATGGCTGCGGCGTTTATTGCCTGGATAAAGTGTTGTTGGACTTTATTTTGATCGAGTACTTTGATGGCTGCTTCGGTTGTGCCGGCGGGCGAAGTGACTTTTCGGCGTAGTTCCGCGGGAGAATCTTCCAGGGTTGTCACCATTTTTGCCGCTCCGAGGGCTGTATTGCAAGCGAGGGTTCGGGCATTTTCGGCTGAGAGGCCCATGTCGATTCCCGCCTGGATCATCGCTTCGATGAGGTAGAAAAAGTATGCCGGTCCTGAGCCGCTGATAGCGGTTACGGCATCGATGAGGTGTTCTTCGACGCAGAGGACGACACCGGAAGGGGCGAAGAGCGTTTTGGCGAAATTCAGATGGTCGCGTCCGGCGTATTGTCCGGCAGCCAGGGCGATGGTTCCAGCGCCGACCATCATGGGGGTATTGGGCATAACGCGAATGACGGGGACGCTTCGATTAAGGGTGCTTTCGATAAATCCGGTCGAAATGCCTGCGGCGATGGAGATAATGGTCTGGCCGGGGCCTATGACCGGTTTGATCTCTTCGAGGACGGCAGGCATGACCTGAGGTTTGACCGCTAGGAGGATGGTTTGCGCGTGATCGGCGAGTTCGACATTATTTTTACTGATATAAATGCCGAATTGGTTATGGAAATATGTTCGTCGATCCTCGGACAAATCGAAGGCGGCGATCTGCATGGGTTTGTAGAAGGCGTCGTTGATCAGGCTTTGGCAGATGGCTTGGGCCATATTGCCGGCGCCGATAAACCCGACCTTGAATCTAAATTGTTTCGTTACCATTATTGACTCCTGCCGGAGCCGGTTCCTGAGCCGGTTGTTCGGATTGCGATTGTGATGGTTCGGTTTTTGCCGCTTCGGATGAAGCGGGGCCGGTTTGTTCCTGTTTTGGTTTGGCAGCGGGTTTGGGTACGGGTTTTTTGGGTGGAGCCGCCGGTGCCAGGATCATGATCATGCGTCGTCCTTCGAGGCGGGTTTCGCGTTCGACTTTTGAGACGTCGCTGAGTTTAGTCATGATATCGTTAAACGTTTCGCGTCCGATATGTTGATGAAGTTGTTCGCGGCCTCGGAAGATCATTGTAAACTGGACCTTGCAGCCGTCTTTGAGGAATTCTCTGGCTTTATTGGTTTTAATATCAAGATCGTGGTCGTCCGTTTTGGGACGCATTCGCACTTCTTTCATTTCATTGACGTGCTGTTTCTTTCGGGCAAGATGTTCTTTTTTTTGCTGTTGGTATTTGAACTTGCCGTAGTCCATGATTTTGCAGACGGGCGGATTTTCCGTTGGCCCGACTTCCATCAAATCCAATCCGACCATGCGGGCACGATCGATGGCGTCACGGGTTGATAGAATGCCCAACTGTTCGCCGGTTTCTGAAATCACTCGGACTTTTGGAACCCGAATCTGTTCGTTCATTCGCAATTTTTGCTGAATGGCTCGATCCTCCTAAAAGGGATATAAAAAAACATATAATTTATTACATTGCCGTTACATTTTACGGCATTATTTTTTGGTCAAAAAGTGGTAAAGTCAACCTTCCCCAACTTTTCATAAACTTCTCGATCGAATTTCCTGTCCGATTTTTTCGATAAACGCTTCGAGCGTCATCACGCCCAATTGGTCGCCTTTTCTGGTTCGGACCGCGACCTGGCCTGAATCCTGTTCCTGCTGGCCGACCACCAGCATGTAGGGCACTTTATCCATGGTCGCCCGCCGAATTTTGGCGCCGATCTTGTCGTCGGACATATCGATCTGGGTCCGGAACATTTCCTGCCGCAGGGTCTGATGGACCTTTTTGGCGTAATCGTTGAACTTTTCGCTCACGGGCAGCACGATCGCCTGGACCGGTGCCAGCCAAGTCGGAAACGCGCCGGCGTAATGTTCGACCAGTCCGCCGATGAACCGTTCCATCGATCCGAGAACCGCCCGGTGGACCATTACCACGCGGTGTTCGGCATTGTCGGATCCGATATATGTACAATTAAACCGTTTGGGAAGGTTTAAGTCAACCTGAATGGTTGGTCCCTGCCATTCCCTGCCGAGACTGTCGAGGAGTTTGATATCGATTTTTGGTGCGTAAAAGGCTCCGCCACCCTCGTCGACTTCGTAGATCATTTTTCGTCGGTCCAGTGCTTCGCGAAGGGCTTTGGTGGACCATTCCCATTCTTCGGCGGTTCCGATGCTCTTTTCGGGGCGGGTTGCCAGGAAGACTTTATATTGGTAGCCGAAGGTCGTCATCAGGAAATCGACCAGATCGAGGATGCCTTCGACTTCCGCCGAGAGTTGCTCGATGGTGCAGTAGATGTGGGAATCGTCCTGGGTAAAGCCTCGAACGCGGAACATGCCGTGCAGTGTGCCTGTCGGTTCGTAGCGATAAACGGTTCCCAATTCGCAATAGCGCATGGGCAGATCGCGATAGCTGCGGGTGTGGGACTTGTAAATTTCGATATGGGCCGGACAGTTCATCGGTTTGACGCGATAATTTTGTCCGTCGATGTCCATCGGCGAATACATCATTTCGCTGTAGGCTTCGAGGTGGCCTGAGGTTTGATAGATTTTTTCG
>JAAZAW010000345.1 GCA_012514125.1 Phycisphaerae bacterium
CTAATTCCATTTACTTCGTGCGCGGGGGCTAATGTCACGATATCCCGATTTCGAAGCTCATACTGCCTGAAATAGTTTATTGACATTAAAGTACCGCGCATTCAATAAGTCAATTCCGTATTATATGTATTTAAAAGTATATTATTCATAAAAGACCGCAAGCCAGATGGTTGGCTCGTTGGGGGAGGTCCAGGTGACTCGATGCTTGACGTGCGCGGGAATGTGAATGTAATCGCCGGCTTGAAGTGAGACGGTTTGATCGGTGGTTTGGAATAAGAGTTGAGCCTTGCCTTTCAGGACGATGACCCATTCATTTTGGTCCTGATCGTACCAGTAATCTTCCGGGGTGATTTGCCCGGTGGAAACAATTCGTTCGATCCGTACCGATTTGGACCGAACCAGTTCCTCGACGATTTCTTCCATAGCGGTGGTGGGGATTTCGGCGAAAATGTTATTCGATTTCTGCATCTTTTTCATCTCTCAAAACACCATGAAACTTGATCGTGATCTTAACGGGCAAAGATCAAGACCGCCGCTGCCAGCAGGATCATAATACCCATGGCGATCAGAATTCCAATCGCAACCATGCGGGAGAGCCTGGACTGCCGGTAGGGGCGGTAGCGAATTTCGTAATCGTCAGTAATGGTTTGATGACAAAAAGGGCAGATAATCGGCGATTCCGGCTCGTGTTCCGGAAATTCCATGGCTTTACCGCAATGGGGACAAAGGATTTGATACTGTTTGAAAACCTGTTCATTGTTGGATGTATCCATTGTTGCTTTTCCTTAAGGGTTCACCGGCTCGGAACTTAAGATTTCGGGAGTATTACGGGCAACGATTTTTTCACCGGGTTTGACGATCAGAAAATCTTCGGGGTCCCATTGGCCGTTGATCAGACGTTCCAGGAGCGATAAGTTGCCGTCGCGACATTCAAAGGTCCAGCCCTGTTCTCCGGCGACGGATTTTGACATTTCGATGAAGGGAGTTTCATCGGTGGTTCCCATTCGGATGAAACAAACACCCTGATAATTTTTCAGGGTATCGCCGAATTCTTCAAAGAGAAATTCGGCGTTTTCTCTACCGTATTTTTCGACCATTTCGTCGAAAGTCAGATCGAGACCGAGTTGTTGCATGACGCCCTGCGATCCTGGGACATTGGGGTCGGATCGTTCCATCCATCCGGTGGTGTGGAAATAGATGCCGGGGTGCGAGTCGAAATAATTTTGATAGGCCGATCGGCTGCCGAAGAAGAAGGTGATGCAGTCATGTGCTTTGGGAATGACCAGAGGGATATTTCTTGCGGTGATACCGGCCAGACCGTCGTTGCATCGGGCATAGCCGAGGAGGATAGCCTGGTAATCCTGGTCGTCGGGAACCGCATCGATGGCGGCTTGGATTTTCTGATTCATTTCCTGACGTTTGAGATCGTGGAGTCCCTTCTTGAGGAATTCCAGATCGACTCGGAATGGGCTGGCGGCGGCGAGCTTGCAGGCTTCGCGATAGACGATTTCGCATCCGATGAATTTGAATTTTTTAGTCACCTGCGACAGGCGAGTTATTTTTTTGGCGGTATTTGATGATGGATTCTGGTCAAAATTTGTCATAGGGTTCTTCTCACTTTTTATCGGTGAATTGGGATCATATTTGCGGATCGTACTGGAACCAGGTGAATTGCATCGAGCCGTAGGTTTTTGTTCGCACGGGACGGAGTTTACCCAGGCAGCGTTCGTAATTTACCGAAGTTGGATGCCGCAGAATGACTTTGGCGTCGTCTGCGAGTAAATTGGAATCGGAAATAGCGATCAGCAGATCGGGGACGGAATTTTGGGACAAATTGAGTTCGACATTGATATAGGGCGGGTCCAGGTAA
>JAAZAW010000346.1 GCA_012514125.1 Phycisphaerae bacterium
AACTTTCCAACTTTCCAACTTTCCAACTTTCCAACTTTCCAACTTTCCAACTTTCCAACTTTCCAACTTTCCAACTTTCCAACTTTCCAACTTTCCAACTTTCCAACTTTCTAACTTTCCAACTTTCCAACTTTCCAACTTTCCAACTTTCCAACTTGGATTATCTCCTGAAGGTGCTGGGATTCACCCTGAAAGAATGAACCGGAAAATTTTCATACGATTGCCTGCGGAATGATACGCTTTTGCTTTAATATTGTCGGAGTATTAAAAACATCAATATTTCGACCGCTGAATCTGCCCGGCGTTTGTGTCGGGATTTTCCGGCTATTTTCTTGAATCCGTTTAGAGGGCAAGGTATATTAACACCATTTAATTTGCAAGGAATGGGTTGGGCGAATCACAATGAGCAAGAACGAACAAACAGCCGAATCGCAAGCACTGGAGGACCCGCAGGACCTGGTGCTGGCGGCAGAACTTCAAGCCGCCCTGCTGCCCAAAAGCTGTCCCATGAATTGCGAACACCAGGTAACGTCGGCAAGAAACCGAATGTGCGGCAGTGTCGGCGGCGATTTTTACGATTTTATCCCCATTAACGAAGAACAGGTCGCCCTGGTTATCGGCGACGTCGTCGGCCATGGAATACGCGCTTCACTCCTGATGGCCAATATCATGGGGTTCCTGCGATCGGAACCTTCGAAACGCAACAAACCGTCCCAGGTCATCCGCATGCTCAATCGCCTTCTGATCGACCTGGGCAATCGCACCGGAACGGTCATGCCCTGCTCCGTCTTCTACGCGGTTATCGACCAGCCTTCAGGGTTGGGACTCTTCGTCAACGCCGGACATCCTCAACCGTTTCTCTGCAATGAAAATCGATGCACTCGCCTTCATCTCGATTCGCAAAATCTTCTTTTGGGTATCGAAGAATTTGAACCCACCGAAGACTGCAACCTCTTTATACCGGGCCAGCGGCTGGTGTTGTATACCGATGGAATCACCGATACGGTCAGTCCGCAAGGCGAACGTTTCGGGCAGGATCGTCTGCGAAATATCATCGCACACACCGCCCACCTTTCGCCCGACGAACTGACACAAAAAGTCTTCGACGAAGTCGATAGCTTCCGTGATGGTGTGCCTCAGGTCGATGACGAAACGATCGTTGTCTTTGACCGAAGATAAAAACGCTCATTTGTTCGAGACAAACACTCAACGGCCCATATCAATCCCATCGTCGGTCTTTATTCCGCCGGCCTGGGTTCCTGCTCTCGATTCAGGGTGATAATCTCCCCTTCTCTGTTGATATAATGCCATTTTCCGCCAAAGACACCGCCCGTCCTGACTCTGGCCACTCCGTTGACAAAATCGGTCGCATCGCTGAACTCTGGATCGATGACGAACTTGCCCGCCTTGTCGATATAGCCCCAGTCATCGTCGACTTTAACCCTGGCCAGACCCTGGGTAAAATCGCCGGCGTCGTTGAACTGTGGACTGACCACATAAGCCCCCTGTTTATCGATGTAACCGAACCGCCCCCCGATCCATCCGCCGGTCTTCACACGGGCCAGACCCTCATCGGAAAATTTGCCCGCCTGTCCAAACTGCGGCTTGATAACGGAAGACCCTTTTTTGTCGATATAGCCCCACCTGCCGTCAACTTCAACCGCGGCCAGACCGTTCGAAAATTCTCCGACGCTCTCGTAACGAGGATTAATCACCAAGTTGCCCTGTTTATCAATAAATCCCCATTTGCCCGTTATTCCACCGACTTTCACCGGAGCCATGCCTTCTGAAAAATCGCCCGCTTCATCATAATTCGTCCTCCTGGCAGTTCGACCGCCCCGTTCTTCCGCCGCTCCCGTATCTCGCTGTTGTTCACCAGGCGTTGCCTGCAGATAATTGCCCTGCTTGTCGATGAAAGTCCACTTCGCAGAGAAAATACCGCCTGTCTTGACACGGGCATTACCATCCTTGAAGTCTCCTGCCCAGTCATATTGAGGACGAATCGCCAGTTGTCCTTGCTGATCGACATATCCCCACTTGCCGTCCACTTTCACCCTCGCCAGCCCATCGTTGAATCGCCCCGCCTGATCAAATCTCGGTGAAATCACCATCTTGCCTTGCTCATTAATAAATCCCCACCTATCGTCCGACCGAACCGGCGCCATTCCTTCGCTGAACCGCTCGGCGTCTTCATACTGGGCGGGAATAACCATCCTGCCTTCCTTGCTGATATAACCCCACCGATCATTGACTTCCACCGGCAGCAGATTCGACGTTGTTTTTCCGCCGGAAACATTACCCTGCTCACCGTTCTGTAGGGCTTCACCTTCCCGACCGGCAGTCTCACCATTCATCGGCTGAGTTTGATCGGTCATCTCACTGCCTTGCTGTTCCTGCATATCACCGGCAGCATTCTGACCCCACGTCGTATGGGCACTACTCCAAAAAATCACCAATACGATACCGGCTAAAAATAAGAAATCCCTTCGCTTTGTCATTTTGACACCCCCCTTGATAAATGCAGATCGTTCCAAACCCCAAATGTTTACGACAGACCTTCAGGCCGTCATACTGCATAAATTATAGAATCCGCCCAGGATGATGTCAAATACAAATATCGCCCTCATATCCCCTCTTGGACGCATTATACGCTTTCGATCGAATCGTATCGCAGCATCAAAAATATCAAACGTTTTCGATCGCTGAGCCTGCAGCTCCTGCCTCAAAAGCTTGAAACCCAAAACCCAACGATGATTCCTTCGCTTGTCGAAAAGTTGAATGGATTGAAGAAACTTATCTCCAAGTGCCTCAACTCGCTTTCATATCGCGTTCTCAAATCTCACGGCCAACCGCTTTGGCAATTCCACTCAACTGTTTCATCAACTCATCCAGTGCCGCCGGCGTAATGGACTGCGCCCCATCCGTCAACGCGTGCTCCGGGTCCATGTGTACTTCAATAATCAATCCGTCCGCCCCTGCCGCCACCGCCGCCTTGGCCATATCCGGAACCATATACGCATGGCCGGTCCCATGACTCGGATCGATCACCACCGGTAAATGACTCAGCCGTTTGATCGCCGGAATAATCGCCAGGCACAGCGTATTTCGGCAATAATCTTCAAATGTTCGGATTCCGCGCTCGCACAAAATAACATTCGGATTTCCCGCCGCGATTACATACTCCGCCGCGAGTAAAAACTCTTCCAGAGAAGCGCTGAAACCCCGTTTGAGCAAAACAGGTTTGTCCTGCCGACCCACGGCGCTAAGGAGCCGGAAATTATGCATGTTTCTCGCCCCCACCTGAACCACATCCGCATAACGGGCCACCAACAGCACTTCTTCTTCACTCAGCACTTCGGTAACCACCGCCAGTCCTGTCTGCTCGCGTGCCTCTGCCAGAATCGCAAGCCCTTCCTCGCCAAGTCCCTGAAACGAATAAGGATTGGTCCGAGGCTTGAACGCCCCGCCGCGAATCGCCGTCGCACCGGTTTTCTTGATCGCGTGCGCCGTTGCGAGCAATTGCTCTTTGCTTTCGACACCGCAAGGCCCTGCCATCACCGCGACCTTCCCGCCTCCGATTGTGGCGCCTGATGGACCGAATGGAATCTCCGTCGGCTCGCGATGGACCTCGCGCGACGCCATTTTGTAAGGTGAAAGAATCGGAACGATCTTCTCCACCATCGGCGCTCGTTCCAGTCGAGTCTTATCCACCTGCCGTTTATCCCCGATAGCCGCAATGACCGTTCGATCGGTCCCCACAATCACATGATCCACCAATCCCATATCGTGGATCAACTGTACGACATGTTCGACCTGTTCCTTGCTAGCGCCCGATGCCATGACTACAATCATCGTCGTAACCCTTTATCCAATATCCAGTATCATTTCGTCAACAGTCTTCTCTTTCAACGTCTCTTTAACGTTTCCATCCCGCCCATGTAAGGCCTCAACACCTCCGGCACGGTCACCGTCCCGTCGGCATTTTGATAAAGCTCCAGAATCGCAATCAACACCCGCGGTGAGGCGATAACGGTATTATTAAGCGTATGGCAAAACTGAATTTTCCCGTTTTCGTCACGATATCGCAAATTCAATCGCCGTGCCTGAAAATCATAAAACCGTGAGGCGCTATGCGTTTCCCCGTAACTATTCCGTGACGGCATCCACGTCTCGATATCATATTTCTTCACCTGTCCCCTGCCCAGATCGCCCGTGCAAACATTCATCACCCGATAAGGCAACCCCAACGCCTGCAGGATGCCTTCGCTGTTGGCCAGGATTTCTTCATGAAGCTCAATACTTTGCTGCTCATCATTGCGACCGACGATCACCTGCTCAACTTTATCGAACTGGTGAATGCGGTAAATCCCCGCCGTATCTTTCCCATACGTTCCCGCCTCACGGCGAAAACAAGTCGAAAGCGCCACAAACTTCTTGGGCAGATCGGCTTGATTCAAAATCTCATCCGAAAAATAAGCCGTCACCGGCACTTCCGCCGTTCCCGCGACATAAAGATTATCCCGCTCGCACATGTACGCCTGCTCTTCACCGCCCGGCAAGTATCCCGTCCCGCGCATCACCTGCTCGCGAACGATCATCGGCGGGTACATCGGAAAATATCCCCGCTTCACCATAAAATCGACGGCAAATCGAATGACCGCCCAGTGCAGCAGCGCTCCATTGCCCGTCAGAAAATAACTCCTCGCGCCCGCCAGTTTCACACCGCGTGGAATATCCAGCAGATTAAGCTTTTGACCCAACTCCACATGATCCAGCGGCGTAAAATCAAACTCTCGGATCGCACCGACTTTACGAATCTCAACGTTCTCCGTGTCGTCCTTGCCGACCGGAACATCCTCCGAAGGAATCTGCGGCACTTGCAGCAACAGGGACTGATACGCAGGCTCCATCTCGTCAAGTTGCGTCTGGATATCCTTCTCGCGGTTCTTGAGTTGCGCCATGCTCTCGATGATCTGCTTTTTCTCTTCCGGCGATGCCTTGGAAATCTTCTTGCCCGCCGCATTTTTCTCCGTCTGAATATTCTGAATTTCCTGTCGCAGCTTCACCAGCGCCGCATCGAGTTCCAATAATTTATCGACATCGCACTCGATCTTTTTAACCTGCGACGCCCACTTGATTTTCTCCGCGTTCTCACGAATAAATTTAATATCCAGCATAACCATACACCTCATAACGATGAATAAAATCGAAAAATCCGGAACGTCGCAAATCAACCCAAATAATGCCCTGCTCCGAAATGTCTAATTCGAGGTTATAACCAATCTTACCCCCATTTTTCCAGTCTATTCCCTGAATAAATCCCTGCGGGAATACGACCGAACCTTCCTTCTTTCATTTCCGACCCGATTCGGATTCGATTGCTGATTCTCCAGAACCTCCCATATCCGAAGGTAAATCTTCTCGGTGGTCTTGTTCTTCAACTCCGATAAAAATCGATCCCGAAGCCCCGTCCGACATGCCTCCTGATATAACTGGATAAGGACCCGGTCGCGAGAGCGACTGAAATTGGAAAAATACAAGTCCAGATCGTCCGCCGAAAAATAACCCAACGGGTCCCGTGTTCCCAACTGCCAGGCCGCCCAGTCAAAAATATCCCGGCGATCACCCGAAAACCGGTAAAGCCCGACCACTTCATTCAGACGAACGTCAAATCCCGCCTGTCGATCACCGATCACCTCCGGAATCGCCTGTAATCGCGCAGCCATCGCTTCTTCATCTTCCCCTTCCATCAATGTCGAATTCGCAGGGTCCTGCCCTTGCGATACGATTAACCTGCCGGGCGGAATCATCAGCGTCTTGACACCCACCCCCGCAAAATTGACCCGAATCCGTTGCACGTTGCCGCCGTTTGTTGATTCGATCGAAAGAACTTTACCCACGCCCCATTGTGGACAAGCCGGATTCGCCACTTCCTGATTCACTTCAAAGGACAATGCCATTGATCGGTATCCTTAACTAGGGTTATTGCTCTGCTGAAAAAATCCTTATATCGGACATCAAAGAAAGTCGAAAGATCATTCGTCAGACACGCTGGAATTTCGACAAGCCCGGCGACCGAATACATCAACAAATCATAAGGCTATTTGAATGACTACAGACCATGATTTATTCATCGACCAGTTTTGAATAAAAGTGTATTTTTTATCTTTATGAGCTACTCGTGAATGGTGCAGATTTTTTTCAAATTTTTCAAATTTTTCAAAAACAATCATTCTTTCATGGCTGTAATACAACGCATTTTATCTTTGAACTCATTCGACGAATAACCATACATCCCTTTTACCAATAACGCGTTATGAAAGCACGCTTTTTTTCACGCCATTGAAATCAAACATTATTTAAGACTCTTGCTTAAGTCACATATTTTTCCGAATTTCTTCTTGAGTATTTCCCACACTTCTGTCATAATATTTTATCTTTATTGATAAGAAAAATAAACTGGGACACTGTAGTTAATAGACTTTCCCCTCCCCCGACCCAGGCGGCAGTTGCTTGTCCCCAGCAACGCCGCCTTATTTTTTATTATTGGCGAGACCAAAACTCTTTCTCTTAATTTAGCGGTAATACCTGGGATACACCTTTCCTCGTTACAAGGGAAAATCGATGATTTTGCCGTCACTTAAGGGAGGCTTTTCCACTTCGGCCAGATGAAGCAGTGTTTTAAACAAATCGACGGTGGAAACTTCGCCGGCAACTTTTTCCTCTTTGGAAAATCCAGACCCTGCCATTACCAATGCCTGACAAGTCACGACATCGGATTCCCCACCGCCGCAATGAAGCAACCCGCCGTCATCACCAATCAAAACCCCATGATCGCTCATAATGAAAAACATATTTCTGCCATTTTTAATTAATGAAGTTAATGACGATTCAATTATTCCAAGCTGAGCGTCAAAGAACAAACATTGATCCGCATAAGCCCGCCGGAAAAAATTGATCTGCTTGGCGATCCCCTCTTCTTTCAAATCCACCGGACAGGGCAAGGGCCAGGCGATTTTATTTTTGTCTTCGCGTACACGAAAATGGGTGAAATCTGCCGGCGGATTCCAAGGGGGCGTCAGGCCAAAGCTGTCGATTAGGACAAACCAATCGGAATTTTCATCAAGTTCGTTCAAAAACCGTCCCGCCGCGTCAAAAAGTCTGACGGCGGGATGGCCTAGCTCTTGAGAATTCAGTTGATTGCGTAAAAAACGATTCCTGTCACACTCAGGAACGTTGGCCTTGTTTCCGGTCAGAATTTTGGACAAATTATCCTTTTTAGAGTAAACCGCAGAGGCAAAACCTTCGGGCAGGTGGCGGTCGGCGGCCTGGCCTGGAACGAAATGGATCATATCGAAGACGTTCAGGCGTTCGTAAACCCACAGCATGGGGTAATGGTCGGTGAACAAGGCGGTTTGATAACCTTTTTGGGTCAATTGAGCCGGTAACGTCAGGCTGGGATTGTAGTTATTGAAAAATTGGTCTGAATTGGCGGCTCGCCGGGAATCGAGTCCGGTGAGTAATTCCATTCGGATGCTCGGGGCGTCGGCGCGTGCGCATCGGGCTTCGGTGAAGACCGTGGCGGCCTTGCCGAGCCGTTCAAAATGTTCCAGTTTCAGCCAGCGGTTGCCGTAAAGGCCGAGATGGTCCCGGCGCAGCGAGCTGACGATCAACCCAATAATCTTCAACACCCACTCCATTTGCAAAAAGATTTTGCCGATGACGTATGATCAACATTTGCGTCGATTAACATGGTACAGAAAATCAGGGTTTGAGGCAAATGGAATTGTTAGATGATGGGGAAGGAGTGGGAGTGGGGAGTTAGGAGTGGGAAGTGGGAAGAAAAGATGGCGGGTACGAGGCAACCCATCGCTGTGATATTTTTCACAATGACGAAATTTGTACAGGCTTTTGTGTTTTCGTGGTTAACGTTGTTTATTTAAATAAATGAGCGTTATGAGTTTTCGTTATTTTAAGATGCTGGCTGTTATAATCGGAACTTTTCATGGTAACTTTATTTTTTGTTTGTGAATTTATTTCTGTTTTGTGTTGACATGGTTTTTGCCGCTGTTATATAATTCACAAAGTTACAATTAAGATTATTGGAGACGTTATAAGAAGTTTGAAGTTGAAGTTGATTTTTTCGTTACTTGATTGTGATAGGTAGAATTATAAAACGTTTGCATTAAAATGATGAATGTTATTTCAGATAAAGTAGTAAGCCGGTTAAGCCAATATCGTCGATTGCTCTCTCAGCTTAATCAACAGGAAATCAAGCATGTCTTCAGTCATCGCATGGCGGAGGAGATGGGCGTTACCGCGACACAGGTTCGTCGGGATTTGATGGTTCTGGGTTTTTCGGGAAGTCCGACGAAGGGGTATCACGTCGAAGACCTTCGGGTAAAGATCACGCAGTTTTTAGATGGACATGAGCGGCAGCTTGCTTGTATTTGCGGGATCGGGAATTTAGGCAGAGCGGTGATGGGATATTTTTCGGGGCGAGGAGTGAGCGTGGACGTTTGTGCGGCTTTTGACGTTGATCCCGCGAAAGTGGGCAGAGCGATCGTGGGACGGCGATGTTATCATATTGACGAATTGGAATCTGTTTGCAAGGAGTTGAAACTTTCCGTGGGAATTATCAGTACTCCCGCGGATACCGCCCAATCGGTTGCGGAAAAGATGATCCAAGCCGATATCAAAGGCATATTAAACTTTGCCCCTGTGGTCCTCAAACTTCCCTCGGACATTTATGTTCAGAACATGGATGTTTCACTTGCCCTGGAAACAGTGGCTTTTTTTGCGAGTCAAAAACGACAGTCCTAATATCTGACAATTTTCAATTATTCTCAGGAGCCTTTAGTCATGGTCGAACAATCTACTATTGAACAAAATTTTGATTTAACGGAAATTTTGGGACGCTACAAAGGCGCCTCCCGAGATGCGTTGATTCCGTTGCTGCAGGACGTTCAGGACCTGATCGGTTATTTACCAAAGAGCGCGGTGACGCAGGTGGCGAATTTTTTGAACCTGCCGACATCGAAGGTTTACGGCGTAGCGACGTTCTACAACCAGTTTCGATTCGATCCCGTGGGTAAATTTCATATTCAGATTTGCCGCGGGACGGCCTGCCATGTGAAGGGATCGGCAAGAGTTCTCGAAGCCCTTCAGCGAGAGCTGAATATCAAGCCGGGGCAAACCACACGAGACGGGGTGTTCAGTCTTGAGGTGGTCTCGTGCATCGGGGCGTGCGGACTGGCACCGGCGGTATGTATATCGGGCAAAGTTCACGCCCGAGTGAATCCGGATGAGATCAAGTCATTGTTGAAACAATATAAAGAACAGAAAAGTGCAGAGGTGACCGTATAATGCTAACACTCCAAAATGAAAACAATTTACGCTGTTGCGATCGATGCTCGCATAGTGCCGATCGGCCCTGTCCGAAGTTTATAGATTGTATTACCGAAGGCCCGCTGTGTCACGAAGACGCGAAATGCAAGCAGATGCGTCTGGAACGGCTGAGCAAGATTCGCGGTGAAAAGCTTGAACGCCCGGTGATTTATGTCGGCGCGGCGACGTGCGGACTGGCAGCGGGCGCGGACCAGGTTTTGACAACGATCAAGTCGTATCTTTCGGAGAAGAAGGTCGAAGCGGACGTTGTCGAGGTCGGATGTATCGGGTTCTGTGCGGTAGAGCCGATTGTGGACGTTCAGCTTCCGGGCAAGACTCGTGTTTCCTATCAGCAGGTGACGCCGGAGCTTTTGCCGACAATTCTTGACACGGCCCTTTCGGGCAAGGTGGCAGAGGAGCACGTCCTTGGACAGTTTCCGTCGCAAGTGGTGGAAGGCTATCCCAATGCACCGTCGATTTTCGATCATCCCTTTTTTGTGAAACAAAAGCGGTGGGTTTTGGCGAATTGCGGTGTGATCGATCCGACGAGTATTAATGAATACATTGCCCGCGGCGGGTATCGGGCGTTGGCATCGGTGATTCGTGACAATACGCCGGCGGAGGTTTGCGATAATGTCGAGAAATCGGGATTGCGAGGTCGCGGCGGCGGCGGGTTCCCGACCGGCAAGAAGTGGAAATTCGCACTCGAGGCGGTGGGTAAACAGAAATATATCGTTTGCAACGCGGACGAAGGCGATCCGGGCGCGTTTATGGACCGTGCGGTGATCGAAGGCGATCCGCATCGTTTGATTGAAGGATTGGCGATCGCGGCGTATGGTGTTGGCGCGGATCACGCGTATGTTTATGTTCGAGCAGAATATCCTCTGGCGATCCAGCGATTGCTCAAGGCGATCAAGCAGGCGCGAGACTGGGGACTGATCGGGCGTAATATTCTCGATAGCGGTTTTAATCTTGAAATCAAGATCAAGAAAGGCGCGGGAGCGTTTGTTTGCGGTGAAGAGACAGCGTTATTGGGCAGTATTGAAGGCCGGCGCGGCATGCCCAGACCGAGACCTCCATTCCCGGCGCAGAAGGGACTTTTTGGTTGTCCAACGGTGATTAATAATGTTGAAACGCTGGCGAATATCCCGACGGTCATCAGCGTCGGCTGGGAATCGTTTGCGGCGATTGGAACCCAGAATTCCAAGGGTACAAAAGTGTTCGCGCTTTCGGGAAAGGTCGTGAATACGGGGCTGGTCGAAGTGGCGATGGGCACGACCGTTCGCGAAGTGATTTTCGACATCGGCGGTGGGATCGCGAACGGCAAGAAATACAAAGGTGTACAGATCGGCGGACCTTCCGGCGGGTGTATTCCGACCCATCTTCTGGATACTCCGGTGGATTACGAATCGCTCAAGACGGTGGGCGCGATGATGGGATCGGGCGGTCTGGTGGTGATGGACGAAGACACGTGTATGGTGGACGTGGCGAAGTTTTTCATGCAATTTATTCAGCGTGAATCTTGCGGTAAGTGTATTCCCTGTCGTGAGGGGACGCGACGGATGCTGGAGATTTTGACACGAATTACCCGGAGCCATCGCGGAGAATCGGCCAAACAGGCGCTCGAGCGATTCCAGAGCATTATTTATCTGGATCGTCTGGCGAATGTTATTCGGGACACTTCGCTTTGCGGATTGGGCCAAACGGCACCGAATCCGGTGCTTTCGACGCTTCGACATTTTCGTGAGGAATATGAAGCCCACGTTTACGATCGGAAATGTCCGGCGGGTGCGTGCAGTGAATTGCTGACCTATCGTATCGACGCGGACAAGTGCAAGGGTTGTACACTTTGTGCGAAGCATTGTCCGTCCGGAGCGATTATGGGGGCACCGAAGAGCCCGCACTATATCGTGGACGAGAAGTGCATCGGATGCGGCAATTGTATCCAGGTTTGCAAGTTTGGAGCTGTGGTTAGGGAATAACGTTTTTTTTCCGTGAGCGAACGACGATTCGGAGAAAACAGGAGATGAATGTGATAACAATAGAAATAAATGGTCAGCAGGTTCAAGCCAACAAGGGCGAATTCATTCTGGAAGCAGCCCGGCGTGCGGGGATTAATATCCCGACGTTGTGCCATATGGAAAATTTCACGCCGACGGGTGCGTGCCGGATGTGCGTGGTGGAAATTGATGGGATACGGAACCTGGTTCCGTCGTGTGCGTATCCTGTGGCGGATGGGATGAAGATTCAGACGCACTCGCCGAGAGTGGTTCGTGCAAGGAAGACGATTGTGGAGCTTTTGCTTGCGAGCCATCCGGACGATTGTCTGTATTGCGTGAGAAGCGGGTCGTGCCAGCTTCAGGAGTTGGCGGAGGACCTTGGCGTTCGTCAGCGTCGTTATACCGGGGCGAAGAACAATTACCAGCCCGACCATTCGAGTCCGGCGATTGTTCGAGACCCGAGCAAGTGTATTCTGTGCGGCAAGTGCGTGCGGGTTTGCGAAGAAGTGCAGGGCGTGGGCGCGATTGATTTTATCAATCGAGGCGCGGCGGCGCGAGTGGCGACGGCGTTCGACGAAGGGTTGAATATTTCCTCGTGCGTGTTCTGCGGGCAATGCGTGAAAGTTTGCCCGACGGGCGCATTGCGAGAGACGAGCCATCTGAAGCGAATCACAGACGCGTTGCAGAATCCGGATAAGTTTGTGGTGGTTCAACACGCACCGAGCGTTTCGATTACTCTGGGCGAAGAGCTTGGGATCAAGGCGGGAACGGACGTTTGCGGGAAGATGCACGCGGCGTTACGTCGGCTGGGTTTCAAGCGGGTTTTCGATACATCCTTTACGGCCGATTTGACGATTATGGAAGAAGGGACCGAGCTGATCAATCGGGTTAAAAATGGCGGTCCTCTGCCATTGCTTTCGTCGTGTTCGCCGGGATGGGTGAAATTTGTGGAAGAATTTTATCCGGAATTCATTCCGAATGTTTCGAGTTGCAAGAGTCCGCAGCAGATGATGGGCGCGGTGATTAAGTCGTTCTTTGCGGAAAAGCAGCAGATCGATCCGTCGAAAATCTTCAGTGTTTCGATCATGCCGTGTACGGCGAAGAAATTTGAAGCCGACCGACCGGAGATGAAACACGATACAACGCTGCCGGATATCGACGCGGTTTTGACGACTCGCGAACTGGCGAGGCTTCTCAAGCTTTATGGAATCGATCTTGAGAAGATGCCAAATGAAGAAGCGGATTCGCCGTTTGGCCAGCGATCAACGGCGGGCAAACTTTTCGGTGCGACGGGCGGAGTGGCCGAAGCGGCGATTCGAAGCGTTTATTATTTGATGACGGGCGAAGAACTTGGAATCAAGGAACTCGACGCGTTGCGTGGGATGGACCCGATCAAGGAAGCTCATTTGCAGATTGGCGATTTGAACGTGGGCGTGGCGGTGGTGAGCGGATTGTCGAATGCGAGAATTTTGCTCGATCAGATCAAGGCGGGCCGCAAAGATATTCACTTTATCGAAGTGATGACCTGTCCGGGCGGATGCATCAACGGCGGCGGTCAGCCTATCGGGACGGATATTCAGGGCGTTACAAAACGTATGCAGACGCTTTACAAGATCGACCGGACGGAAGAGCTTCGGGTGAGCCATAAAAACGAGGAAGTTCAACGGCTTTACAAGGAATACCTGGGCGAACCTAACAGCCATAAGGCGCATGAGTTGCTGCACACCCATTATGTAAAACGAAAGGTTACGATCTGATAGTAACAGATCAGGAGTATATAGACATGGCGAAAAAGATTCTGCTTGTAGATGATGATATGGATTTTGTGATGCCGAATCGCGTTCTGTTGGAACAGGCGGGGTATACGGTGAGCACGGCCAGTTCGCAAAAAGAGGCGAGTGCAATGATCGCGAAGGAAATGCCGGATTTGGCGATTATTGATATTATGCTGGAAAGCGCGGATTCCGGTTTTACGCTTGCGTATCACATCAAGAAGGCTAAACCGGACGTTCCGATCGTTCTAGTGACGTCGGTGACACACGATTACGGTCTGGACTTCGATGTTGAGACGGACGAAGAACGTCGATGGGTCAAAGGTGATATGTTGATCGATAAACCGATTCGTTTCGAACAGCTGCTCGACGACATTAAGCGTTTGCTTAAGGAGTAGCTTGAAATGACTGGTTTGCTTCGGGTTTTGGTCATCGACGATAAACCCGATCTTCGAGTACTGGCGGCGAGAGCCTTGCAAAAGTACTCGCTCCGGGTCGATCATCAGGAAAACGCGATTGCTTTTGAAGTCGAACCGAATGAACATCGTTTGGATTGTTTATCGGATCGTCTCAGAAACCAGAAGCCCGATATCGTAATCCTGGGCGAAAGTGTTTCTGCACAATCATTTTTTGGAAATTTTTCACAGGCTGTTTGTGGATGTTCGGATTTTGCGGTCCTTGCGATCCGTTCCGATCGTCAACAGGCAGCCTGTTTCTTTTCGCCGAATTCTTGTTATTTTGATTATTTGATCAGTCCCATTTCCAAAGATGAACTGTGTTTCGCCGTGGCCAAGGCGGCAGAGGGATTGATCAGGCAACGATCGGCGCAGGATTCGACGTCACAGACGTTAAGTCTTCTGGCGATTGCGGCACACGAACTCAAGGCCCCCGCCGCTTCTATTGAAGGTCATCTACAGATCGTGCTTGATCAATCGGCAGGCGAGAACAAGGAATTTTACCGACATTTGCTGGAGCGATGTCTGGTGCGATCTCAGGCGATGCGGCATTTGCTTAACGACCTTCTGGACCTCCAAACCATCAAAAGCGGAAAGAAAAAAAGAGAAATTTTATCCGTTGATCTGGTCGAATCGGCTCGTAATGCCATTGAAACATTGAGATCTCAGGCTCGGGACAAAAATGTTTCTGTGGCGTTACATAGTCCGGAAAAATTAACCCTACAGGCGACTCGGCTTGAGATAGATATCATTTTTAATAACTTGCTCTCGAACGCAATCAAGTATAATATCGAAAACGGCAAAGTTGACCTGACGCTGGAAGACCGACCCCAGGACGTCGTTATCCGAGTTGAAGATACGGGTATCGGCATTTCACAACAGGATCAAAGTCAGTTGTTTCGTGAATTTACACGAATTAAAACCGAAAAAACGCAGGATATTTCAGGTACGGGGCTGGGACTTTGCATTGTTAAAAATATTATTGAGTTATACCAAGGCACGATTGATGTCCGGTCGACCGTAAACCAGGGAACTACTTTTACCGTGAGACTGCCTCATGTTTAACCGGCATTATGAAGGAAAAATAAGATGGATCCGATTCAGACTTCAAACCACATTAAAGACATTCTTTCACAAAATGCAACAGCGGATGTCAAACAGGTCCGCGAGCTTTTGGCCAAGGCACGAGAGCTTAAGGGCCTGACGCTTCAGGATGTTGCAGCGCTTTTGTCGGTGGACGACGAAACGCTTTTGGAAGAAATGTTTCACACCGCCCGCGAGATCAAGGAAACGATTTACGGTAATCGGATTGTTCTTTTTGCACCATTGTATATTTCCAGCGAGTGCGCGAACAATTGTTTGTATTGCGCGTTTCGCCGGTCCAACAAGGAAATTGTTCGCACGACACTCAACCAGAAACAAATCGCCGATGAAATCGAAGTGATTTTAAAGATGGGACACAAGCGTGTGCTGCTGGTGGCGGGTGAACACCCCGTGCGGTGCAGTATTGAGTATATGGAAGAATCGATCAAGACGGTTTATGAAACCAAAGTGGGCAAAGGGGAGATTCGACGATTGAACGTGAATTGCGCTCCGTTGGAAGTCGAAGATTTTCGCCGATTGAAAGCCGCCAATATCGGCACGTATCAGTGTTTCCAGGAAACGTATGATCCGGAAGTATACAAGGTGATGCATCCCTCGGGGCCGAAGTCCGATTATCTCTATCGGCGAACGGTTATGGAACGCGCGATGGAGGCGGGTATCGACGACGTGGGGATCGGTCCATTGCTGGGACTTACGGATTATCGATTTGAAGTGTTATCGACGCTGGCGCATTCCCAGGAACTCGACGAGAAATTCGGTGTCGGCCCGCATACGATTTCCATTCCCCGAATCGAACCTGCCACGGGCGTTGAGATTTCAGAAAATCCGCCCCACGTGGTGAGTGATCTGGATTTCAAGAAGCTGGTGGCGATTCTGCGAATGGCAGTGCCGTATACCGGAATGATTCTTTCGACACGAGAATCACCGGCGTTTCGGGACGAAGTGATCAAATTGGGCATCAGCCAGATATCCGCCGCCTCGCGTGTCGATGTAGGCGGTTATGTGATGGGTGACCGAAAGGATGGACAGTTCAGTGTGGGCGATCATCGGAGCATGGACGAGATCATGCAAGAGCTGCTTTCCGACGGCTATGTGCCGAGTTTTTGTACGGGATGTTATCGACTGGGACGAACAGGGCACGATTTTATGGATTTGGCCAAGCCCGGCATGATCAAAATTTTCTGCCATCCCAATGCCCTGCTGACGCTCAAGGAATATCTGGAAGATTATGCCACGCCGGAAACCAAAGCCATCGGCGAAAAGGTTATCGCAGCGGAATTGAACAGTATTCCGTCTGAGGAACGACGAAAAGTGACTCTCGAGCGTCTCAAGGAAATTGAATCCGGCAAACGCGATTTGTATTTCTAATTTGAATTATCTTCGCTAAAATCATACAGATGATATCCGACAAGAATAAAAAGATTAAACTCGCCGTTTTGATCAGCGGAGGCGGCAGATCGTTGTTGAACATGATCGAACGTATCGATGCAGGAACGTTGCCGGCATCGATTGAGTTGGTGATTTCATCTCGCGCCGACGCCAAAGGACTTCAGATCGCCGCGCAAGCAGGCATTGCGACATGCGTCATTACCGCGAAAGGGAAATCCATCGATCAATTCAGTGAGGAAATCACCGCCGAACTGGATCGGGCGAAACCTGAACTTGTTTGCCTGGCGGGATTCATGTGTTTTTATAAAATTCCTGACCATTACCACGGCAAGGTGATGAATATTCACCCGGCACTGCTGCCGGCGTTTGGGGGCAAGGGGATGTATGGGCATCACGTTCATGAAGCGGTGATCGCCGCCGGTTGTAAAGTCACCGGCTGTACGGTACACTTTGCAGATAATCATTACGATCAAGGCCCGATTATCATTCAGCGAGCAATACCGGTGCAGGAAGACGATACACCGGATACACTAGCCACGAGAGTGTTTGAAGAAGAAAAAATCGCGTATCCCGAAGCTATCGAGCTTTTCGCCCAAGGCCGATTGAAAATCGAAGGCCGACGAGTTCGGATTGTTCCCAAAGTATAAATCACAGCCACTTCGACCGGCTCGGGAACCGAGTTTTTCACTGCTTTGCATTATACGGAATTGACTTATTGAATGCGCGGTACTTTAATGTCAATAAACTATTTCAGGCAGTATGAGCTTCGAAATCGGGATATCGTGACATTAGCCCCCGCGCACGAAGTAAATGGAATTAGTAT
>JAAZAW010000347.1 GCA_012514125.1 Phycisphaerae bacterium
AAACTGATATGACCGGGCAGTAAAGAGACAGGCGATTTCTTTATATTTCTCAGCCGTCACCACATTTTGTGTCACCAGCCAGGCGGTGGTCTTCGTCGTTGTCGAATCCAGACGCATCCGTGTCGAAATAATCCCATCAATTTCACTATCGGTCAGCCATCCGATCGACGCAAGCACCGTTCGTGGAGCGGTATTGACATTGATTCGTCCGTAAACAAATCCGTCCGAATTCAAATGATACCCCACGGATAAAACGTCCATGATCGTCGGTAAATCTTCCGTGGTAACCGGCGAAGTGATCTTGGTCTCGCCGGAGGTGATTTCCATCCCCAAAAGCGTCGCGGGCGAGGTTCCGAAATCGGCTTTGGCCTCGCGAGCTTTGACAATAAAATCCACAATCTCCTGGCTGATATATTTCGGCAGCATCGTCTGGAGAATCGGCACAGGCCATTCTTTGATGTTAATCCTGGGCTGATACGGATCGCTGTCCGTGACGTCAGGTTCCCGGCTATAGACCGTAATAAACGGATAAAGTCCGCGATCCAGAACGCCGTCACTATTGTCGAGGGGCAACGTCAGCTTGCCGTCGTCTTCATTGGGGTCCAGATATCCATTTCGGTTCATGTCCTCACCAAACAATTCCTTGCCGGTGATCCCTTTGACCAAAAGCAGTTCCTCAACCGTATCGAAAGGAGCGCACTTGCATCGATAAGGCTGATTGAGCGACAGATAATATTCATCTTTAGCGCCCCCGATTCTCGGAGTCGTCCCCTTTTCCCGCCAATCCAGAATCGCCGCGGCAATTTCCGGGGTAATCCCCGGCAGACGCCTGAGCTGATCTTCACTGGCTGTATTGATGTTTACCTTGCTCGCCTCGTCGGTCACACCGAAACGGATACCGTCCTGATTGTCGAGATTATAACCGATCATGCTGTATCGCCAGGCCTTTTTATCAACCCGCTGACGTTCGTCCTGTTCGACGGGTTGATCGCGAAAAATCGTCGGATTGTCATACCATGTTCGCTGATCCTCGAAACTCTGACGCAAGAGTAACGCGGTTTTTTCCAGCCCGCTGGCGGCACAATTTCTCGCCTGATCCATCGCACTCTGAGCGCCAAGGGCATTGACTTCGGCACGGGTCGAAAAATCGAATCCGATCGCCAGCATTCCCAGGAGCATGAATATCACGAGAACCACAGGAAGAATAATACCGCGATGAACGTTGTTTTGATTATTCCTCATGGTTCTGCTCCGTATATTGCGCCTTGAGATCGTCCGACAAAATCAACGAAACGATTAATTCATATCGATCGTCACCCCACGGACGTTCTTCCATCGGAACAAGCTGCTCGCGTCGATACTCCTCCTCACTGACTTGCGTAAACCCGATCGTCACCTTCACCGCTCGCGGAATCGTATCCGGCTCGGTGGGGTCCCATCGATTAAGCCATTGCGTCCCGTCATAATAATCGAACCGTAAATATTTGATTCGATCACTCAGAATCACCTGACTGATCAAAGGCTGCTCGGAAACCGCCTGATCGGAATCCGAATCCAGACTGAACTTGAATTTTCTCTGGTCCTCCTTCGCCTCCTCAATCTCTTCCGGGGTCAACTCGCTCGCCGACTTTTCGTCAATGATCGGCGTCAACAAACATCGCAACTCATCCCGGCGAAGCCCCAGAATATTTTCTTCATCGTCTTCGTCTCTGCCTAGAGAATAATGGACCAAACGAAGATCGTGCTCGATCACTCGTCCACCGTCGGTGATGTCCTGCGGGAAAAAAACCAAACGCGACGGAACAACGGTCGTAATAAACTCAATGCTCTCCGCCTCGCCGCTCATCACGGTCGTAAACCGCGATCCTGAAGTCGTTACCGCCCGAAGTTCTGCGGCGATTTTAAACAAAAGGACCCTTGCAAGCTGCGAATCCTGCATTTTTGCTTTGGCCATCTGGGTCACTTTCACAGAATGAGTGTAAAAAGCATAAACGGTTCCCATGATCATCATAATGATCGAGACTGCCAGCAAAACTTCAATTAATGTAAAACTTTTACGTTTCATTTGGGTTTATTCGCCATCCGTCGTAACATTTCCTGCATCCGCTTGATCGCCTCTTCACGAGTCATCGATCCCGGTCTCGCCGGCGGAGCGTCCGTGTCTGTTTCTGAAGGTCTTGTGGTCGTCTCATCGGGGTTCGTCTCCTCGCCTGTTTCTTCTCCCGGCGTATCGCCCGTCTCCGCCGACGCTAAATCACCAGGCGGCAGGGTTGAAGGCTTTTCACCGATACCTGCCGTATCATAATCCGTCCACGCCAAGGGAACCGACAAGTTGCCGCTTTTAGTCATGGCCGAACCAAGCGAACCACCGGTTTCCTCTCCGCCGCCGAGCAACTCCATCAATTCTTCCGGCGTGATTTTTCCACCCGCCAGTTTGTTAAACAACGTGAGCATTCCCGGAACACCGCCCCGTAAAAACGCCTCGACAATTTTATCGCCGCCCGGAAACTCGCTGAGCATGCCGATCATGTCCTGCAACCCGGAACTCGTCCCCCCCAACGCCTGCATCTGAACCGGATCGGTCGAAATCTGCTTCATCCGTTCCGCGCTTAAATTCAAACTCGGACTGTAAAGCCGATGAATCTTGTATTCAAAACCATCGACCGGATCGTCATATCGAATGGTAACCGTCAATCGTTGAAGTTCGGGAATCTGGCTGTTGTCAAAACTCACCTCCCATGAAAAATTTTCCGGCTTGCCGTCAAAATCGCCCGACCGCCCTTCGGTAAATTCCACCAGCCCCGTCTGGAGTTCCGCCACCTTGTTTTCCGCCAGGATCATCGCCCGTGTACGCATCTGCGACTGCCGGACCTGGGCCAGCGACTTGGAGAACAACCCTGCCACCGCTCCCAGCGTCAGCGTAATAAATAAAAGAGCCAGGATCGCTTCAAGCAAAAGGGCCGCCCGCGATTCAATCTGTCGTTTGAACTGTGTTTTCATCCAGCTTGTTTCCCTTCTCCAGACTGATCTGGCCGGTTAAACCATTCAGCGTCAAGGTAACACTGTGATTGTCATTATCGCCCAGGACAATCGACGCCGAATCGGACGTCCCATCGGGATAAAACATAATCGGCGGTGAAATACCCTCACCCGGAATTTGCTCCTGACCTTCGGTGAGTTCTGCTTCACGCGCCTTGAGCCGGCTTTCCCATTCGTCGAACTCCACCGTCAGACACCTGATCTGGTCCTTGCCCATATCCAGCCTGGCCCAGTGCGATTGAAGCGGCTCAAAAACACCGGGCTGTTGAAGCGGATCGACTTCCGTTTCGATCACCGCGTACATCCCTTCCGTCTCAAAGACGCAACGGTACATGCTGCCCGTGCTCATCGCCCCGCTCCTCGCCAGCTTGAGCAGCGACGCAAGTTGATCCGCCGACACCTCCAGACGGGTGCTCGAATTCTGAGACCCGATATTCGGCCAAATTACCATGGCCAACACCACGATAATCACCATAACCAACAAAAGCTCGAGCAATGTAAATGCCCGAGCCTTTGTTCGATTTTCAATAGGATCCGAACGGGTGATCTGTGTTCCATCACTCGACACCGAGCTGCGTCTCCTGAATATTAATCGTTGTCGTCTTTCCAATTCTTGACATCGTCTTCGGTCCCTTCTTCACCGTCAGGACCATCACTGTATAAATCAAAGGACTTGGTGTTATGCTCGCCCGGACAGTTGTAACGGAACTCATGCCCCCACGCATCCTGCAGGTCCTCGTCGTCGGTGCCTTCCTTACCCAGATAAGGGCCGCCCCATTTCTTGATCAAATCCTCATCCTGAAGCTGATCCGCGTCATACAAGGCCTTGAGTCCTTCTTCAGTCGTCGGGTATCGACCCACACTCATCTTAAACAAATCTAACGCGCTTTCGATATTTTTGATCTGAATCTGGGTGGTTTTGATCTTCGCTTCATCCTGCGTCCCCATGAAATTCGGAACCACCACCGCCGCCAGAGTCACCAGAATAATGATGACCAACATCACTTCAAGTAAAGTAAACGCGCGGCGCATTGATCTGCGATACTGAATGTCCTTTGCAACCATCTTAAAAAAACTCCTTCAATATATTAAAATATAATTAAAAAATTTAATATTACTTCGCCGGCCGTCACTACATCCCGTCGATCTACTTCAATCCGCCGCCGGTACTCATTTGTAAGATCGGCAAAAGCAATGCCATGGCTAGAACAAATACCATACCAAAAACGACCAGCAACATCGCAGGCTCAAGCATGCGAACCGCAACGTCCACTTTCCTGGCCAGACGGGCTTCCTGCGTATCGGCAATTTCCACAAGAACATCCGGTAATCGATTCGACTCTTCGGCAACTGAAATCATACTCACGATATCGGAAGGAAACAAATCACTGGTCAAAAAAGTTTTCGCTAAACCTTTACCGGTACGCACCGCCTCTGCGGCTTCGCCGATCAATTCCGCCAGAATCACATTGCCCGCAGATTCCCGTGAAATGTTCAACGCCGGAATCATCTGAACACCGTTACCCAGCAGTGTACCGAAAATTCGGCAAAATCGGCAAACCGCCACCATCTTCATTATATTACCGAGAAAGGGTACATGAAGTTGCAGTTTCTGTAATTTATATTGGCCGGTTTCTGAACGAAAATAAGGAAATATCAGCGTCACAACCAAAACAATGGCCAAAATCGCAAATAAGTAATACTTGGCCATAAAATCCCCCACTCCCATCACCGCCACCGTCAATGCGGGCAATTCCATCCCCTGAAACATCGGTTTGAGTTTCGGCATGAAAAACGTCGTCATGACGATCACAATCGCCAGACCAACAAGCAACAAAAAGATCGGATAGATCATCGAACTGATGATTTTGTTCCGCAATTGGTCCTTCTGGTCGACAAATCCTGCCAGACGATGGAGCACCGGCTCGAGAAATCCACCCTGCTCACCCGCCCGAACCATCCCCACGTGCAAATCCGGAAACACCACGCTATGTTTTTCCATCGCATCGCCCAGCGTTACTCCGCCCGCGACATCTTCCTTCATTTCCCGAATAATCCCCGCGATCGCTCGCTTTTCATCCTGCTTGCCCAAAACCTCCAGAGCCTTCAAAATCGGAACGCCCGCCCGCAAAAGATCCCCCAGTTGATTATAAAAATTCGATAATTCTGATAATTTTACACGGCCACGAATATGAATCGCGCCATGCTCAGCCTTTCCTTCCTGCCAGACCTTAAGCGGATAAAGCCCCTGCTGGCTCAGCGTCCGAAGAACCGCCGGCTCATTTTCCGCGACCAGCGTCCCTTCCTTCTGCTGGCCGCCGGCATTTCGAACAATATATTTAAACGTCGGCATCTTTTATGATTCCACAATCACCTAAACAATTGAATTCTGACTGATCTCTACATCATGCTTGAAACGGTCACACGCTGAACCTCTTCCGGCGTCGTCAGACCGCTTTTCACTTTTCGCCAACCGTCTTCACGCAAAGTAAACATCCCTTCCTTGCGGGCAATATCGTTAAGCGTCCCCGCCGACGCCCGTTCCATAATTCCCTGGCGAATCGAATCCGAAAACGGGACCAGTTCGAAAAGACCGAGTCGCCCTTTAAGCCCGCCGTTCTTACAGGTCCGACAACCGGCTCCATGATAGAAGACGGTATCTTCGTCCTTCTGAAAGTCACCGGGCAAATCGTCAGGATTCGGATGATAAGGTTCGCGGCAATTGGGACAAATCGACCGAACCAAACGCTGAGCCATGACTCCCTCCACCGCCGATGCCACAAGATAAGGCTCGACTCCCATATCGATCAAACGCGTCGCCGCACTGCACGCGTCATTCGTGTGAAGCGTGCTGAACACCAGGTGGCCGGTCAGCGAC
>JAAZAW010000041.1 GCA_012514125.1 Phycisphaerae bacterium
CAAATGACACCCTGCCTCCAGAACCGCCATCCCTGCATCAAAATGCAAATGATGAGGCAGGCAAACGGCTACCGCGTCCAGCGATTCCTTGCTGAGCATCTCTCGATAATCCGAATACGCCTTACATTTTCGTTCCGCGGCAAACGCCTCTCCTTTGGCCACATCAATTTCGCTCACCGCCGTTAGTCGCAGCAAATCGGATAAATTCTCCAGCGCATCCGCGTGACTCTTGGCGATGTTCCCGGTTCCAATAATTCCAACACTCAGCATTAAATCGTCTCCTCTTTTCCACTATGGACTGATTTTTGTGTCGCATCGAGCATCGCCATCACTTCCAGCGTATCTTCAATCTCCACGGGCGATTTTCCCGTCCGGAAGAACTTTTCAATCTCCACCAGCAAATCCGAATAAGCCCGTCCCATATCCACAAAATACGATGTCCCCGTTTCAACCATCCGCAGCACCCCGCCATAGACCCAGCCGTCGTTACGCAATTCCGCCACGGCGCTACGATTGCCTGGATACTTGACGATCGCCGTCACACCGTCGGCATTTTCATACGCAAAAAGACTCTTGGCCCCACGACCCATCGCCCGTTGGAGCATTTCGAAAGTATGAACCCCATACCAGACAATCCCGCTGCCCGCCGGCGCCCCGCCCAAGGGACCAAAAATGGAAGCATAAACCGGCGAAGGCACTTCTTCGCAGGCTTTGACCAACTGGGGAACAAATCGGAGTGAAGAAGATGAGAAAACTTTGAGATTTTTGCTTTTGATCAGATCATAGATCTTTTTACCATTGGCAATGGTATCAGCCATCGGCTTGTCCAGAAATATGAGTTTCCCCAAATCGACACACCGGCTAAAGTACTCCAGATGATAGGCCGGATCGTTAATCTCGATCATAATCGCATCGCAATCCGCCACCGCTTCCTCAAACCTGGTCGTGACCTTCACATTCCAGGCTTCAAGCTGACGCTGGCGTTCATCCTGCCCCTTTTCATCCTGAAACGGCGTGGGAAACCGCAAACAGCTCACAGCTCGCAACCCCGACACCTTTTGATCCGCTGGACAGTCGCCCCCCTGCATCCGCCGGGAAAACTCAATACTGTGACTGGTATCCAACCCAATGATCGCCACGTTGATGTCCATTCAACTACCTTTCAATTTCCATTCGACATGCGTAAACCTGAAAATGTTTTACAATCTATTTCATAACTGCCGGCAAAAGTCCTGGAACGGCCATTGAAAAATTTTCTTTTACTCAGTTCCACAACCTGTTTCAGACCTTGCCGCACTTTGCTTTCCTTCGATACATTTGGCGATCGATTGATTATTGTTTTCGACAGAGCACATCAGAATATTAGACTGGCAACGACATAGACCAAATTTCTCACTTTTACATTTCCTGAATGATCTGACCGCAAGTCCGATCTTCAGAACGACAAACTTTGCGCCTTAAAATTTTTCAGGACCGATATTAATCAACAGGAAACCATCGTCCACTGCGTTTCTTTATGTGTATGCAAATAAGGTGAAAATAAAATTTTATTCTCTTTTACATTCTAATCTATTTGCATTCTCTGTCAAGCCTTTTTTCACTTATTCTTTCAATCCTTTGCATGAGTATTTGCACTCATTTTGCAACACAAATTTTTCCCTCTCAGGAAAACTCAAGAACACTCTTTCCTTTTTACTGCCGCTATAGTTTGCTCTGAAAGGGGTTGATGAAAAATATACCTTGACTTTTCATGCAAAAAGATTAAAATACACTGAAAATAAGAATTACATTTCATCCTATTTTCAGTCTGTTCCGCAGTTCAGAAGGATAAAAAAATTGAAAAGTCTCACCAGAACTTTGAACACAAAAGTTCATACAACGGACGCCCACTGTGCCAAATGTGGAGTTTGACACAGTTTTTATTTTTTTCATTTGAAAGGAGCGGCGAATGAGTAAGATTTTAATGAGTGTCCTTTTTGTACTGGCTGCCATCCCCCTGGCAATGGGAGGGGAAACGGCGATTAAAGCCAGCCGGGTTGTTACTGCTACTGCCAGTTATCACATGGAACAGTATGTATCCTGGCATGGCAACTACTATGGCGCAGAAGTGAAAAACTTCTGGCAATTCCCTCTGGAAAGTCTGGCATCGCAAATACCCGATGACGGTTCCATCCAGATCAATTCCGCCACACTGGTTATTCATGGGGAACACCAGTATCCCGGTACCCAACATGCAACCCAGACCATCTATGAAACAAGCAGCGATTGGCTTCCTGACTTTACCACTGCCAACGCACCGGCTTTCGGAGATGAAATCGGAACCTTCGATTTCCCCAGCGGATTCACCGGAGTATACATCGATTGCAAAGATTATCTCCAATCGGTCCTTGATACCGGCGACACGGTCATTTCCTTCGGTGGCTATGGCATCAGCGACTATGTTGACGAAATTGAACAAAATATGGTCCGAATGATCGCCCTGGGTTATCCGGACACCAACGATCATTATGCCCCAAGACTTGACATTAATTATACAATCATCGTTCCGCCCACTGCTGAAAAACCGGTGATCAGCCCCCGCGGTTCATACGACCTCGCGGCTCCGGCAACGTTTACAATTTCAATCACGCACGATGATCCCACCGCAGTGATCCGTTATACCATCGACGGTACGGAACCTGATGCCGAGAGTCCGATCTATTCGACTTCATTTACTGTCAGTAGTACAACAGTAGTCAAAGCCAAAGCGTGGATCGAAGGAATGCGCACAAGTCCAACTGCCCGTATGACTTATCAATACGGCCCAATCGATCAAAAATTGGTCACCAAAGCGGTCGCGGCCTGTTCGGCAACCTATATTTATAGCCTGACCGATCCCGTAACGTGGCATGGCAATTATAGCGGTCAGGATGTAAGAAACTTCTGGAAGTTCTCGTTGGCCGACCTGCCTCAGCTTTCAGGCGGTTCGATCACGATCAATTCCGCATACTTCCGTTTCTTTGGCGAATGGAACGGCAATTCATTGACGCTTCCGCTGGACACCGTTTATCTGATTCCGGACACAAGCTGGACTCCGGGAACCTTCACACTCTACGAGGCTCCTGAATTTGGCGAAAAAATCGATGTCTATGCCTTCCCGGGCGGTTACCAACCATTGAATATTGACGTTTCCGATTATGTTCAGGCTGTACTGGACAACGAGCAAACAGCCATCGCTTTCGGAAGTCAGGCCCCGAATATTTATGTCGATGAAATCGATCGTAATTTCTTCCGAAATATTGGATTAAACTATGGCAGTGACAATGATCATTATGCTCCGAAACTGTATATCGATTACACCCTGAATGTCACGCGAGCCGCCAAACCGGTAATCAGCCCAGCGGGTGGTGCCTTCCTCACCAATCAGACCGTTACTATAACGTGTGATACGGCAGGTGCGGAAATCCGCTACACCGACGACGGCAGTGAGCCGACCGAAAGCAGCACGCTGTACACCGCTCCATTTACGGTTGTCGGACCCAAATTGATCAAGGCTATGGCATTTCCGCCGAGTGGTTCCGAGCTCTACATGAGCGAAGTGGCTTCTGCGTTCTTTGATGAAACTCCGACCGCGTTCAACAATCCGGTCGAAATCAAACAGACCAGTGCCGCCATCGTTTGTGACGGTGATCTGACCGAATGGACAGATGCCGAATGGGCCGTAATGGATCAACCTTATGACGGTAACGCGATCGACATCCTCGAAGCCTACTATGCCGCCAAATGGTCAGCAGACGGCACGAAGATTTACGTCGCCGTAAAGATCAAAGATTCCACGCACGTGTTTACGGATACCTATGACAGCTGGAACACGCGTGATGGAGTCGAAATTTGCCTGAGAACCAACGGGTATAGCGACGATTATACCTTCGTTAACTCTGAACCCGCACAGCAGTATTCCATCGGTATCAAAAACACCGACCGCAATGCTGTCTGGACAGCCATCGGTGCCGGAAGCGCAGTACCGAGCGTTTGCGAGTTCACAGCCGGCGGTAAGGAAGACGGCGATTGGCTCTACTATGAAGTCGCCATGACTCCCTTCCAGTACATGGGCGCTTTGCTTGACAAATCAAGCGTCAGCACCCCCGTCGTCGCCGGTCAGGTCATCAACCTCGACGTGGTCGCCGCTGGTAACAACGGCATGTACACCGGGATGAAGTCTGAAAACATGCTCCAGTGGAAATCGCAAGAGTATACCAAGTTCGGTCTGCATAAACTGGTCGCAACACTGGTCAGTATCCCTGGCGACGCCAACCGTGACGGCATGGTGAACGTCGGGGACTTGGGCATCTTGGCTGCCAACTACGGTGGTTCGGACAAGACCTGGGAACAAGGCGATTTCAACAACGATGGTCTGGTCAATGTCGGCGATCTGGGCATCCTGGCTGCCAACTATGGCGCGGGTGTCAACGGCGCGGCTGACTTTGCCGGCGACTATGCCAAGGTCTTTGGCTCAGCCGTTGAAGACGATGATTCTGAAGTCACCGAAGGAAGTTCGCTTTGCAGCGGATTAGGCCTGCCTCTGCTCGCGGGTCTGCTCCTTGCAGGGTTGATGCTTGTGAAATTGGAAGAGTAGGAAGTTCTTTTCTAACACAGTGGCGGTCCGCTTCATCGCGGACCGTCGCTTTAAAAAGATTGGCAGGACGGCCTGCTGATTTGGTCCCAGAGAATGATTGATATCTGGAGTGATTGGGGGAAAAGGAGCAGAAATGAAGAAGCTGCCAAAAATTGCGGCATTGTGTCTCTGTGTGATTAGTGTATCGGCCCAAGCAATTGAAACGACGATCTATGTCGCGGAAGATACCTCTGCTTCATATAACGGACTGACCGATCCGGTCACCTGGCACGGCAACTACAGCGCAGCCAACGTCAAAGCCTTCTGGAAATTCAATCTATCGGAACTGACAATCCCTCCCGGATGTACCATCCAGATTA
>JAAZAW010000348.1 GCA_012514125.1 Phycisphaerae bacterium
ATACGGAATTGACTTATTGAATGCGCGGTACTTTAATGTCAATAAACTATTTCAGGCAGTATGAGCTTCGAAATCGGGATATCGTGACATTAGCCCCCGCGCACGAAGTAAATGGAATTAGTATTATCTCTTTAATTGCAAAAATGGCCCTCGGGACTGATTTTTCTCCTGAGTTAATTCGTAAAATTCTTGTTTGCTTTGACAATTTCGGTATTTTTTCATTTTAACATTGATTCAGGCCCCTGGAGACAGCTACAATTGGACAGGAATCGACGTAAGCAAGCTTTGGCTTTACGATGATATAAATATCGGCGAAAGCCGATTTGATTTTTAATGGCCCAGGTCCTATGCAACGTTTGGCTCGGACAATGGGTCAGGTCTTGACGGAAGCAGCCCACCTGGGTTCAGGCGGGTGCCATAGATCAGCCTGGGCCATTTTTTATTTTTTCAAAAACTCCCGAATCGGTCGTTCATGACGAGCTGTCGATGGGCTTTGGTCGCAGCGAGTTTGACAGGATAGGTTCATGGCATATACAGTTCTGGCTCGACGATATCGCAGCCGAAATTTTGACGAACTTGTCGGTCAGGAAGCGGTGGCGACGACACTCAAAAACGCCATCACCGCGGGCCGAGTGGCGCACGCTTATCTCTTTACCGGCACGCGCGGTGTGGGAAAGACTTCCTCGGCGAGAATTCTGGCCAAGGCCCTTAACTGCGTGAATGGGCCGACACCGAACCCCTGTTCCGAGTGTGATATTTGCCGCGACATTGCGCGAGGCGAGGATGTGGACGTTATCGAAATCGACGGTGCGAGCAACACCAGCGTCGAAGATATTCGTCAGCTTCGGTCCAATGCGATTTATCGGCCCGCACGGGCGCGATTTAAAATTTACATTATCGACGAAGTTCACATGATCTCGACGAGCGCGTTCAACGCCCTGCTCAAGACGCTTGAAGAACCGCCCGAACACGTCAAGTTCATTTTCGCCACCACCGAACCCAATAAAGTGCCCATCACGATTCAATCGCGATGCCAGCGTTTCGATTTCAAGCCGATTTCCAAAGCGGCGATTGCCAAACAGGTGAAAGAGATTCTCGAATCGGAAGAGATTCAGGCAGAGGCGAGTGTGATCGACCGAGTAGCGCGGTTGGCCAACGGTTCGATGCGCGACGCACTGAGTTTGCTGGATCAATTGCTTTCGGTCGGCCAGAAAAATATCACCGCAGAGTTGGCCAATCAATTTTTACCCGTGCCCCCGGTCGAGCAATACGCGACGATAGTGGATGGTATCTTGAACGGCGATCCGGCTTTGGTTCTTCGCCAGGTGGACACCCTTTTATCGTCGGGGACCTCGGCCAGCGATTTTTGCATGGCCCTTTCGGAGTATCTTCGGGACGTCATGGTGGCATCGGCGTGCAAGGCAGATCGGGAACTTCTCGAATTACCGGAAAATATTCACGATCGGCTCGGCAAGCAGGCCGCCCAACTAAAACCGCTCAATTGGGCTTATGGGATTACCGTGGTGGAAGAACTCGCCCGATCGGTGAAATTTTCCGAACAAGCCAGACCGTTAATCGATGCGGCGATGATCACCCTGTCCTATTTGCCGGAACTGGTGGATGTTGAACGGATGCCCGATGGTCTAAAATCCGCATCCGCTCCCGCCGGATCGGAAAACGAGTCGGTAAAAAAAAAATTGACGGCCCGATAATCGACGATCCCGGGCCGACCGAACCGGAGCCGTCGTCGGAGGTGCTTTCTCCGACAGCGTCATCCCCCGAAACAGTTCCCGAGATTCGAACCGAAAGCGGAAAAGCGGTTTCACCCTTCCACGCCGGTCTTTCCGAGCCTGTGGTCAGAAAAATAATCGATGTTTTCGACGGCAGACTTGTCGATGTCACCCCCGGCGCTCGCAAAAATCCGCCTGCGTAAAGAATCGTTTTACCGTCTTTCATATTCGGTATCATCCCGCCCTACTGCGGAAACGGCGTGTCTTGACTTTTCCTCGTTACGTTTTCGTTCGACGAGGCGCCCGAGTTGCAAAGCCACCAGCAGAATCAGTGATTTTTCCTCATCGCTGAAAGGGGAATCGTTTCCCATCGACGGTCTTTGCTCAAGATACCCCACTTCAACCACCCCGATCTTCTCGTCGGAGGCGATGATCTCCGCGCTGAACATCCGATCGGACGGAACATAATTGGAGGTTTTGAATTCCTGATTCTCCAGAACGATTCTGGCAAAAGCGACGTCGGGAAAACGCATCGCCGCGGGAATGACATCGAGCGTCTGGGAAACAATCTGATGGAAGGGCGTCTTGTCGTTGCTCAGGATCGTGGAAAGCGTAAAGGTGGAGTTGATCGCCTTGATCAATTTACCCATATTGTCCGACTGCTGTTTCATGAATTCGGTGGATCGCCGGCGTTCGATCATGTGCCCGATATACATGGCGATGGCATGGATCAAACTGCGTTCTTCCTTCAAAAATGGGCCTTCATCCTTTTCCGGTTTTTCCGAGGTAATGAAAATTTCTATCGATCCGATTTCTTTGTCAAAGACCAGGATATTCTCGCGTAGATACCAGGGCGATTCCTGGAAACCCTCCGAAGTGGCCTCGTTACCTTCCACGCGAATACGGACACAGGTTTCATCAGGATATTGCCAGGCGGCGGGAATGACCTGAATGATCTGGCGAATCAACTCCGGAATCGTCACATCCTGTTTCTCGAAAATACCGAAAATCGAATAAAGGCAGTTCAGCTCCTTGACCCGCTTGATCAGATATTGAGCATGCTGACGAAGGACGCGTTCAGCCATTTTTCGTTCGGTAATATCTCGAAACGCCAGCACGGTTCCAATGATCATTCCCTTATCGTCGACAATCGGCGAGGCACTGTCGTCGATGGGCACTTCATTGCCGTCTTTAGCGATCAGGATCACGTTATACGGCAATTTATACCCGGTCCGCTCGCGTAAAATACGAATAGAGGGGCATTCCACATGTGTGCGTGTTTTTTCATCGATGATGTTGAAAACCTCACTCAAATCCTGTCCAAGCGACTGTCCCTGAACCCACCCCGTAAGATTTTCCGCCACCGGATTCATGAAAGCGACACGTCCGTTGCGGTCGGTGGCAATCACTGCGTCGCCGATACTTTTCAGGGTCGTCGCCAGCCATTGTTCGCTTTCTTTGAGACGTTTTTCGATTTTGTGTTTATAGAGCGCCATCTCGATCGTACTGTGAAGTTCCCGTTCTTCAAAAGGTTTGAGCAGATAGCCGTAAGGTTCGGAAATTTTTGCCCGGTCAAGGGTGCTCTGATCGGAATATGCCGTCACATAGATGACCGGCACATTGAATTGATGACGAATTTTTTCCGCCGCGGTGACGCCGTCCATTGTTCCCCTGAGCATGATATCCATCAGGACCAGATCAGGTCGGTGCTCTTCGACTTTCGCGATAGCATCTTCCCCCGTCGCGGCGATAGCCGGTACTTTGTACCCCATGTTTTTCAACCGGTTTTCAACGTCCTTTGCAACGATGTTTTCGTCTTCAACCACCAGAATCTGAGCTTCCTTCATGATCGCTCTCCTCTTTCTTTTTATCTAATGGGCCAAACGTTAAAACGAATTGAGTTCCCCTGCCGCGAATCAATTCAATTGTTCCCTCAAGTTGATCCGTCAGGGTGTTGACCAGTTGCAGCCCCAATGTTTCGGTATGGTAAAAATCAATGTCATCGGGAAATCCCACCCCATCATCACGGATAACCAGATTATACTTTCCTTCTTCAGGCTGATGAAGATTAATTTCTATGACCCCTTTTCGTCCTTCCGGAAATGCGTATTTCAGTGAATTTGAAACCAGTTCGTTAATAATCAGCCCGCAAGGTACGGCGACATCCAGATTCAGCATCATCGGAGCGACGTCAATTTTTATTTCAATGGGAGTGGCTTGGAATAGATAGGATTGTTTGAGATGTCCGACCAGGGTTCGCACGTATTCACCAAAATCCACCTTTGACACGTCTTTGGCTTGATAAAGAATTTCATGAATGATCGCCATGGATTTAACGCGATCCCGGCATTCTTTGAACATATCCAGTGCCAGCGGGTCTTTGACATATCCCGATTGCAGATTCAAGAGGCTGTAAATCACCTGCAAGTTATTTTTGACCCGATGATGAACTTCCTTGACCAAAACATCCTTTTGTGCCAGGGTGGCCTTGAGTTCTTCCTCGCGTTTTTTTCCTTCGGTGATATCGGAGATGAATCCTTCGAGCATTTGTACCTGGCCCTGCGGGGAATCGACCATACGGCCTTTTTCCAGGACCCATTTGACCTGTTGGGAAGATGTCACAATCCGATACGTCAATTCAAAGGGAGCGTTTTCGTTAATTGAAATCTGAATTTTGTCGTTTACCTCCTGTCGGTGATCGGGATGTATCAGTTGTTGATAGGAAATCGTCTTATTGCCGATGATGTCCTCTGGTTTATACCCCGTCAGCTCCCAACAACCGTCACTGACAAACTCCATGGTCCAATGTTCATCGTTTCGGCACCGATAGGCCATTCCGGGCAAATTACTCAGAAGCGTCAAAAGTTTTCGTTCCGTCTCCTTCAGGATGGCGGCGGTTTTAACTCGTTCTCTTCGCATTTCCACTTCGCGCAATTCGCGCTCAATCGCCGGAACCAATCGAAACAAATTCCCTTTCATCAGATAATCCTGCGCCCCTGCCTTCATGGCAGCCACAGCCGTTTCTTCTCCGATCACTCCGGAAACGATAATGAAAGGAATATCAAGCCCCCGATCTCGAACCATCTTCAAGGCGGCAAGTCCGCCGAATCCCGGCAGGGAATAGTCCGAGATAACGATCTCCCAGTCGTGCTGGTCCAGAGCGGCCTGCATCTCCTTTTCGGTGGAAACCAGCCGATGATCAAGCACATAGCCGGCTCGCTCGAGATGAAAAATCAGCAAGGTGGCATCATCGGCGGAATCTTCAACGATCAGGACTTTAAGTGGGGTTGTCATTATAATCCCTCTTCTTGAATCTGGGCGGAGGTTCGTTCAGAACCAGCCAGTACAATCCCAACTGCTTGATTGCCTCCGTAAATTGTTGAAAATCCACAGGTTTGCGAATATAACTATTGGCCCCCAGCCTGTAGCCGTTCAGCAAATCCTGATCCTCTTTGGATGTCGTGAGAATAACAACGGGAATATAACGTGTCCGTTCGTCCGCCCTCAGGCGAGTCAGAACCTCAAGCCCATCAACTTTGGGCAATTTCAGGTCAAGGAGAATCACTACCGGCATGACGTGTTTCATTTTCCCCGCATCTTTTTCCGGGGACAGAAGATAATCCAGTGCCTCTTCTCCATCGCGAGCAACAATCACTTCGTTCAGGATATTCGCTTTGGTCAGCGCCCGTAAGGTAAGTTCAATATCGTCAACGTTGTCCTCCACAAGCATAATATACTTATCAAGCATGTGCTCCTCCACGTTTCAGGGCAACGGATTTAAATAATATAAAATTTATTTATACAACATCTATTTCTTTTGTTCCTGAAATACCTATACAGATTTTTTATATCGTATTTTTGTTGAATAGAAGCCCCGTTGAAAATGTCGAACCACACCAACTCAAATTATTATTTTAAGAGTAAATTGTAATTTTTTTCAATAACAATAACTATATTTTATAAAATTATTTATCGCTATTGGATAAATTATAGTAGAAGTCAAAATCTCCCCCTTTATCATCCTTATTATATGGGATTTTATTCGTATATGCAATTATCCAACAAAACAGCAATCAAATATTTTTTCAAGGCGGATTTTCAGAGATTGGAATGTTGATCCTTAAATGAGTATGATCATCCCCTCAGGCAGGACGTCTTTCGAGCCGATTCAACGTGAATCGATCGACCAGATGATTTAAAAATAATAGTTGTAAATTAAAAGTTGTAACTTGGAAGTTATAATGTTGTCTGACTTCGATCGTCGAGCTTTTGATTTCCGACCAAAGCCCGCCCGGGTGGCCGAATGCGAATTTTTGGAAAAATAAAAAATATTAAAAACCATAAGTGCTTTATTTTAATGAAGATAAGAACGATAAATATTTTTATTTTCTTCAAAAAGTATCGATTTGACCCGGGCAGGAACCTTGAAAGATGAAAATATGTTGCAATTTTTATGAATTTGCATCTAATTTCATGTTTTTTTCATGTCGGACCCCGGATATTCGAGAGATAACAGGGGTGCCATAGAAATCTCTATAGAAATCTTTGATTTTGGGTGAAAACAGATGATGAAAATTCGTCGTTATTTTACAGTAAATTGCCTCATTTTTTGCAAATCTGACATTTACGATGTTTTATATCAAGTATAAGTATTAAAAAAATGAAAATTGTCATTTCGGAAATTTTGCCCGGACACCCCAAAAAGCGAAAAAGTCGATCGACAAATTGAATAAGTCGATCGACAAAACGGAAAAGACGATCGACAAATCGGAAAAG
>JAAZAW010000349.1 GCA_012514125.1 Phycisphaerae bacterium
ATAATGTTCGGTAATGATACCGTACATGATAAAAAATACCAGTTCCTGCTGGATGTATTAGCCCCAGCAGCCTAAAATAATGCGAAAGTTTACTAACATGGTGTAGCAAAAAATTGAACGCGAATACGAACAGGAGATGGTATGCCCAGACGTAATGATATCCGGAAGATCATGATCATTGGTTCAGGTCCGATTATTATCGGCCAGGCGTGTGAGTTTGATTATTCAGGCACACAGGCCTGTAAGGCTTTGAAGAAACTTGGTTACGAGATCGTGCTGGTGAATTCCAATCCAGCCACCATCATGACCGATCCGGGCATGGCGGATCGGACGTATATTGAACCGTTGACGATTGAATATCTTACCGAAGTGATCAAGAAAGAGATGCCCGATGCATTACTGCCGAATCTGGGGGGGCAGTCGGGATTGAATCTTTCTTCTGAACTGGCCCAGAAGGGCATTCTTGAACAATATGGAGTTCAGATCATCGGTGTCGATCTTGAGGCGATTCAAAAAGGTGAAGATCGAGAGATTTTCAAGGCGACGATGACCCGTCTGGGCATTGAAATGCCTAAAAGTGAAATAGCCACGAGTCTCGAAGAAGCGGAGGCGATTGTTGAGCGGATCGGTCTGCCGTGTGTGATTCGTCCGGCCTATACTATGGGAGGGACGGGCGGCGGACTTGTTTATAATATGGAAGAGTTCCGCACGATCGTAACGCGAGGTCTGGCAGCGAGTCTGGTCGGGCAAGTGCTTATTGAAGAATCGGTTCAAGGCTGGGAAGAGCTTGAGCTGGAAGTTGTTCGCGATGCTACGGGACACAAGATTACGGTTTGCTTTATCGAAAACGTCGATGCGATGGGTGTGCATACGGGCGATTCGTTCTGTACAGCGCCGATGCTGACGATTTCGGAGGAACTCCAGGATAAACTCCAGAAACAAGCTTATGCGATTGTAGATGCGATCAATGTTATTGGGGGCACGAACGTTCAATTCGCTCATGATCCTAAAACCGGGCGAGTGGTTGTCATCGAGATTAATCCGCGAACGTCGCGTTCGTCGGCTCTGGCGTCCAAGGCGACGGGGTTCCCGATTGCGATGGTTTCGGCGATGCTTGCCAGTGGGATGACGTTGAAAGAAATTCCTTACTGGCGGGATGGAACACTCGATAAGTATACGCCGTCGGGCGATTATGTTGTGGTGAAATTTCCGCGATGGGGTTTTGAGAAGTTTCGAGATGCGGTCGATCTGCTCGGTACGCAGATGCGCGCGGTTGGGGAAGTAATGAGCATCGGCAAGACTTATAAAGAGGCTTTGCAGAAAGCCATTCGATCACTGGAGATCGGCAGGTATGGTTTGGGGTTCGCACGCGACTTTAACACAAAAACCCTCGCTGAACTTTATGCTCTGATCTCCAAGCCTACAAGCGAACGGCAGTTTATTATGTATGAAGCACTTCGTAAGGGCGCCGATATCGATAAGCTTCATGAGCTGACCCATATCAAACGCTGGTTTATCGAGCAGATGAAGGAACTGATCGATCTAGAAGAAGAAATTCTGACATACAAAGGCAAGGAACTGCCGGACGAGTTGCTGAGCCGGGCCAAGACGGACGGATTTGCGGATCGTTATCTGGCGAAAATTCTGGGTGTTACTGAAATTTCAATTCGCGAGCAGCGTAAACGGTTGGGGATCGTTGAAGGATGGGAAGCGATTCGAGTCAGCGGCGTAGAAAACGCGTCGTATTATTTTTCGACGTATAATGCTCCGGATCAGTCGCCGGCATCGACGGGCAAAAAAATTATGATTCTCGGCGGAGGTCCGAATCGCATCGGGCAGGGGATTGAATTTGATTATTGCTGTGTTCATGCGGCCTTTGCCTTGCGTGACGAAGGCTGGACTTCGATTATGGTCAACTGCAATCCTGAGACCGTTTCGACCGATTATGACACGTCCGACAAACTTTACTTTGAGCCGTTGACGGTGGAAGATGTGTTGAGCATTTATGAGAAAGAAAAGCCCGAAGGTGTAATTGTGCAGTTTGGCGGTCAGACGCCGTTGAATATTGCCAACGAACTGGCGGCGGCGGGGGTTAAGATTATCGGCACGGCGCCTCAGGCGATCGATTTGGCGGAAGACCGTGATCAATTTCGTATGATGATGGAAAAATTAAACATTCCCATGCCGGAATCCGGTATGGCCAGTACGCTGGACGAGGCATTGACGATTGCGGAACGCATTGGTTATCCGTTGATGGTTCGGCCATCATACGTGCTGGGAGGGCGGGGTATGGAAGTGGTTCATGACGAGGACATGCTTCGGCGATATGTCACCGCCGCGGTCGATGTCACGCCGGAACGTCCGATCTTGATCGACCGGTTTCTGAGCAATGCGATTGAGACAGAGGCCGATGCTATTTCCGACGGTACGGACGCGTTTGTTCCGGCGGTGATGGAACACATTGAGTTGGCGGGAATTCATTCGGGCGATTCTGCCTGTGTGATTCCTCCGATCAGTCTGCCTCAAAAACATATTGAAACCATCAATGAATACACGAAGAAAATCGCCATCGAAATGGATGTGGTCGGTTTGATGAATATGCAGTACGCGATCGCCGATGATACGGTGTACGTTCTTGAAGCCAATCCGCGAGCGTCACGAACGGTACCGCTGGTATCGAAGGTTTGCAGTATTCCCATGGCTCGGATTGCGACGCAGGTCATGCTCGGAACAACGTTGTCGCAGTTGAACCTCACCCATAAAAAGATTCCGCACTTCGGTGTCAAGGAAGCGGTCTTTCCTTTTAATATGTTTCCGGAAACCGATCCGGTTCTCGGGCCTGAGATGCGATCAACGGGCGAAGTCCTGGGTATGGCGTCAACTTTTGGTCATGCGTTTTTCAAGGCGGAAGAAGCGTGTCTGCAACGTTTACCTGAAAAGGGAACCGCGTTGATTTCCGTTTCCAAATTTGATCGTCCGGGCGTTTTGGACATAGCACGACGTTTCAGCAAACTAGGCTTTAAGATCAAAGCCACCAGTGGTACTGCCGCGTTTTTCGCAGAAAACGGCATTGAAGCGGAAGTCATCAAGAAGCTGTATGAAGGCCGACCGAATATTGTCGATGCGATAAAAAATCGCGAGATTAACCTGGTGATTAATACACCCAGCGGAAAGCTTTCCACTCATGATGATTCGTATATTCGCAAAGCGGCGATTCAATACAAAGTCCCTTACATTACAACTTTGGCCGCCGCCATCGCCGCTGCCCGCGGTATCGAGGCGTTTCATCAGTGTCGAACGGACGTCAAAGCCCTTCAGGATTATCATGCGGACATTCGATGAATTAAAAAGAAAAAACAATCAAGCCACAGGGCTTTTAAATTCCCTGTGGCTTTTTTTATGTTTGTCAAAAGATCATGAACAATTAAAGAATAAATTTCGAGAGGTCTTCGTCTTTCGCAAGTTCCAATAGATGATCGCGGACGTATTTTTCATCGATTGTAATCGATTGGCCTTTTAAGTCCGGGGCGTTGAAACTGATCTCTTCCATCAATTTTTCCATAACGGTATAAAGCCGGCGGGCGCCGATATTCTGCGAACTTTGATTGACCCGGCAGGCAATCTGTGCCATCATATCCACCGCATCAGGCGTAAAATCGATGGTCACGTTTTCGGCGTCAAGAAGGGCCTTTTGCTGGCGAGTTAGCGCATTTTCAGGCTCGGTTAGAATTCGGACGAAATCTTCCTTACCCAGGTCCTGAAGCTCGACGCGAATTGGAAAACGTCCCTGAAGTTCGGGCATGAGGTCGGAGGGCTTGGATCGTGAAAACGCACCGGCGCCGATGAAGAGGATATGATCTGTTCGCACTGGGCCATGACGTGTGGTAACGGTCGAGCCTTCGACAATCGGCAGCAAATCACGCTGAACGCCCTGACGCGAAACGTCGGGGCCGTGAGCAGACTCCGGGCCGCAGACTTTATCGATTTCATCGACAAAGACGATGCCGGTATTTTCCGCTCTGCGAATCGCTTCCGTGGCGACTTTGTCCTTGTCGAGTGTGGCGTCGATTTCCTGCATACGGACGATCTTGCGGGCTTCTCGAATTGCCACTTTTCTTTTTTGTGATCGGGAGGGCATGAGTTTTTCGAGCATACCCTGCATCTCGTCGTCCATCTCGAATCCCATTGGTCCCATCACACCGATGGGCATGGCTTTTTCTTCGACGGTTATTTCGATCTGGCGATCTTCGAGCACTCCTTCCCGGAGCTGTTCACGGAGTTTGGCCCGTGTCCGCTCGTGACGTTCGCGGGTCGCTTCGTCTTCCTGGCCTCGTTCGCGTCTGCCCGGCAGTAAACTATCGATTAACCGTTCTTCGATTTGCGACTCGATTTTATCTTTCATACGTTCGACATATTCATCGCGAACCATCCGCACAGACATTTCCGCTAGGTCGCGAATAATTCCATCGACGTCTCTGCCGTGATAGCCTACTTCGGTATATTTGGTGGCTTCGACTTTGACGAACGGGGCTTTGACCATTTGAGCCAAGCGCCGTGCGATTTCGGTCTTGCCCACGCCGGTGGGTCCGATCATAAGCATATTTTTAGGTCCGATTTCCTGCTGGAGGGTCGGGTTAAGGTTCAATCGACGCCAACGATTACGAATGGCAATGGCGATGGCCCGTTTCGCCTGGTTTTGCCCGATGATGTATTTATCGAGTTCTTCGACTATTTTTTTCGGTGTCAGGTCTGTTTCCTGGGCCATGAGTTCGAGCACTTCTTCGTGGCTCATTTGGTCTTTCTCTTTATCTGACATGAATGATTACTCCTTTATATCCAGCGTTTCAACGCAGATATTTTTATTGGTATAGATGCACAGGTCACCGGCGATTTCTAGTGATGTGCGAACGATTTCCGCGGCATTGAGCTGTGAATGATGGATTAGCGCACGGGCTGCTGCAATGGCGTATGAGCTTCCCGAACCGATACCGACGATACCGTCGGTCGGTTCGATCACATCGCCCGAACCTGAAATAATCAGTGAGGTTTTGGCATCCGACACTGCCAGCAGGGCTTCAAATCGCCGAAGGACACGATCGGTTCGCCAATCACGAGCCATTGCAATGGCGGCGCGTCGAATGTTGGATTTACTTTCGTTAAGCCGGGCTTCGAAACGTTCCAGCAGCGCCAACGCATCGGCAGCGGAACCGGCAAAGCCACAAAGCACATCGCCGTCGCCCAGTCGGCGAATCTTCACGGCGTCATGTTTGAGGGCCACTTCGCCCAGGGTGACTTGTCCATCGCCTCCCATGGCCACCTGGTTACCGCGACGGACCGTTAATATGGTTGTACTGCGTGTTTTCATTCTATTCTCATCCTTAATATCAGTTCTGTCGAATCAGCGAGATCGCGTTATCCAATCGCGAGAGTGTTTTTTTCCGGCCCAAAACTTCGAGTGTTTCATGCACCGACGGGCTGACGCTCGAACCGGTCACCGCGACACGAATGGGTTGAGCCACCTTGCCCATGCCCAATTGTTTTTCGGTGCAATAGTCCTCAATGGTTTTTTCGATGGCGTGGGGTTGCCATTCCGGCAAAGCGGCGAGACGATCTTTTAAATCCGTCAGCACTTGTTCGCCGGGTTCTTTTTTCAAAAATTTCTCGACCGCTTTGGTGTCGTAATGAATTTCATCGGTAAAGAAAAATCGGCTGTTTTCCGCCATTTCCACCAGTGTGCGAGATCGCGGCTGATAAAGGTCGAGCATCTTTTCGAGCATGGCGTTATCCGCATTTTTCATCGGATAATCAGTCACTTCCGGAAATTGTTTGACGACTTCGCGCAGCCGATCGCGTGGGGCATTCTTGATGTACTGCATATTGAACGAGCGAAGTTTTTCGCGGTCGAATCTCGCGTTGGTCTTGCCGATGCGTTCCACAGAGAACATTTCGATCATCTGTGAGATGGGCATGAGTTCCAGATCGTTCCCCGGCGACCAGCCCAGAAGCGCGATGAAGTTCAGAATGGCTTCGGGCATGTATCCGCCGATGCGGAAATCAAAGACGTCGATCTCCGGCGGTGTTTTGCCGGCTTTGATGGCTTTTTCCTTGTCGCGTTTAGACATCTTGCCGCCTTCCATGTTGAAGATCACCGGCAGATGTGCATAAGCGGGATGTGGAACCCCCATCGCTTCCTGAAGGGCGATGTGTTTGGGCGTGTTCATCAGATGTTCCTGTCCTCGAAGGACGTGGGTCACCTGCATGTAATAATCGTCAAGGACCACCGCAAAATGATACGTCGGAAAGCCGTCGGATTTAAGGATTACAAAGTCTTCGAGTTCCGATGTCTTCAGGGTCACATCGCCCAAGATCATATCGTGAACGGTGATGTCCTTGTCCGGCATTTTGAAGCGAATTACGCAGGGCCGACCTTCCGCTTCATATGCGGCGATCTGTTCGGGCGTGAGTTTCAAGCCTCGGCGGTCATATTTGAATCCTTTGTCTTTGGCACGCTCGGCAGCCATCTCTTCGGGCGTGGCGAAACATTTATAGGCTCGTCCCATGGCCATGAGTTTCTGCGCCCACTGGCGATAAATCTCCAGTCGTTGGCTTTGGAAATAAGGTCCGTTAGGTCCTCCCACTTCGGGGCCTTCCTGCCAGTCCAGTCCCAGCCATTTCATGTCCTGAAGAATTTTCTGCGTCGATTCCTCGGTCGATCGGGCTTGATCGGTGTCCTCGATACGTAAAATAAATCGACCTTTTTGTTGTTTGGCCAGCAGCCAGCTAAATAGCGCCGTTCTTGCTCCGCCAATATGTAAATACCCCGTCGGTGACGGAGCAAACCGTGTCACAACCATATTACAACCTCCAGAAATATGCCGCACAGGGCATCATGATTCAAAAAAGAAAATCTAAAAGTCCTTGCCTATTCATTTCCCGTTGCCGTTGAACCGCCGATGCTTATGGTTTCATTTCCTCTTTGGTCCCCAAATTCTGACACTGTTTCCTTAACGTTATCAGCCAGACGAACGGACCACTCAACGCATAACCGAACAATCCCACCGCAAGCACAATCGTCGGCCAGAGAATGAACACCAGCACACTCAACACCGTCGTTACCAGCACCCAGAAAGGTTTCTTGCCCCGTAAAAACCGATTAACCAGATGCACATAAGGCAGCCGGGATACCATCAGCAACCCCAACAAAAAAACGATCCAGGGCATGATGTGGGCCAACACGATTGAATGGGTGTTCAGTGGTGAGTTATAAATTACGCCCTGGTAAAACAGTACTAGAGAAATCAGCGCCCCTGCCGCTCCGGGCGAGGGCAATCCTTTAAAACTCATATGGGCGGATTCGTCCGGTACATTTTCAGCATTGAACCTTGCCAAACGCAAAGCCGCACACGCCAGATATGCACCGGCGGCAATCCAGCACCAGCGCCCGAAAGCAGTCCCCGCCAGGGGACTCACCTCCGCCTGTGACACGATATTGATGATCAGCCGCATGGCAATAAAAGCAGGGGCGGCTCCGAAACTTACCACGTCGGCCAAACTGTCGAGCTGAGCGCCGAAATCGCTGGTGGTCCTTGCAAATCTCGCCAGTCGTCCGTCGAGTGCATCGCAGATCATGGCCAGAAAGATCAAATAGCATGCCAGCATCAGATTTGTCGAGACAATTCGGCTCAGCACTGCGCCCTGGATAATTTCATCAGGCCGAGTGGCAAAATGAATCGCGGCAAAACCCGATAACAGGTTCCCCAAAGTCAACATGGAAGGAGCGATACTGATCGCTCGAATCCGCCGATGTTTGGGCCGATTACGTTGCATATTGTCTGTATTGTGTAAATTCATCATAATACTCTGATTATCTGCGGTCAGGCCCGATGTTGCAAGACTTTTAGAAAGTTGAGGCCGGAAGAGTTGGGCGAAGTTATTGTTATTGAAAGACTTTTACATTTCTGTAGAATAAAACACGACATCGGAATGAAGCATCAAATATAAAAATAAAGGAATATCAGGATGTATTTGACAGGATTTGCCGATGAGGCAGCAAAATCACTCGAAGGTCAGATTCGGGCCACAAAGGAACTCGGCTGGAGGTTTATCGAATCGCGAAATATCGATGGTATAAATATCCACGATCTGCCCGAAGCCGATTTTGATCGAGTTTGCGAGCAATTATCCCAAGCCGGCATTTCCATCAACTGTTTCGGATCGACAATTGCCAACTGGGCCAAAGCTATCGATCAGCCTTTTGATTCCTCACTCGCCGAAGCTCGCCGGGCAATTCCCCGAATGCAAAAACTCGGCACCAAACTCATCCGTATCATGAGTTTTGCCGTTCTCAAGGATCGCGACCCCGAAGACCAGATGGAACAGGAACGTTTCAAACGTGTTCGCGAATTGGTGAAGATGTTCTCCGATGCGGGCCTGACCGCGGTGCATGAAAACTGCATGAACTACGGCGGCATGGGTTGGGGTTACACGCTTCGATTGCTGGAAAACGTTCCGGGCCTGAAACTCGTCTTCGACACCGGCAATCCGGCCTTCACCGACGACCGTATGAAACCCAAGCCCTACCCCAAACAATCAGCCTGGGAATTTTATCAGCACGTCAAAGACCACATCGCCTATGTCCATGTCAAAGACGGCACTTTCGACCCCGCCACTCAGGTTACAACCTACACTTTTGCCGGCGAAGGTCAGGGCGAAGTCAAACGCATCCTGACGGACTTGTTGAACAATGGCTACGACGGCGGCATCTCCATCGAACCACACCTGGCGGTAGTTTTCCACGATGCCTCGAAAACTTCGGACGATGATGTTCGGTTCAACAATTACGTCGAATACGGACGACGACTCGAAACCATGATTCGCGAGATTCAAAATCAATTCTGACCCATCGACTGATACCGATCAGGCAGTTTTGACTCTGCGTTTACGGGCGAGAGTGAAGAGATCTTTGGCTTCCTCGATTCGAAGCAAAAAACAGGCTGGGAAAAAGACCGTCATCGCGATAAGCAAACAGGCCGTTAGAAGAATGTACTTGTTTCCAATCGGCAGATACGCAGCGGCGAAATAAACCGCCACAGCCATCAGACCACTGGCGATAAGTGTTTTAATCGTCGAGAGTGCAATTTCGCGAAATTGCAGCGAACCGATG
>JAAZAW010000350.1 GCA_012514125.1 Phycisphaerae bacterium
GCGGGGGCTAATGTCACGATATCCCGATTTCGAAGCTCATACTGCCTGAAATAGTTTATTGACATTAAAGTACCGCGCATTCAATAAGTCAATTCCGTATAATTGTACTTTTAACGCTATTCTATCAATAATGCAAGGATTGAATGGCGTTTATGTGGGGTTTCTTAAATTGAGTTTTCGGTCGGGCGAACGATATTCGCCGATGCTGGTGACTCGGATTGCGGGAAGGTCCTGAACGGGGCAATTGTATTGGCAGGCGCCGCAGCCGATGCAGGCGAGCGAATCGATTACCGGAACGTGCAGTTCGATGGTTTGTCCATCTCGGGTCTGAAAGGAACGAATCTGATGGAAGATGGCTTTGGGCGAAACGGGGCAAACCTCCTGGCAGACGAGGCAGGTCTTGCCAAAGGACCACGGCAGGCATCGGCTTTGATCGACAAAGGCGGTACCGATCTTGGCAAAACCCTTTTGGTGTTTTTCTTCGATCGTGATGGGACGAATCGCGTGAGTGGGGCAAACTTGTGAACAGTGGGTGCAATCATAATCACAGTAGCCTGAGTTCATGTTCAAGATTGGTGTCCAGAGACCTTCGAGGTCGGTTTCGGTTTTGGCGGGTTGAATGACGTTGGTCGGACAGACCGTCATGCACTGGCCGCAACGAACGCAGCGGGCGAGAAAATCTCCTTCAGGAAGCGCCCCCGGAGGCCTGATTCGTTTTTCATAACCTCGGGTCAGGACGTTTTTCAAATTTCGCAGGACACCCACCGAGAAAATCGCCACGATGCCCGATAAGAGAAAATCTCGACGGTTTAGTGGGACCGTTGGAACCATATCGGGGGAATTTTCGAGTGTGGAATCGGTTGAAGAAGTCGATTTTTGTGGACGGAGAGTCGATGTAAATTCGATCGCACGTACCGGGCAGATATCGATGCAATTCATGCACATGACGCACTCGGCGGGGATCAGATTTTTGTCGATTTCGCAGGCCCCCTGGCAATGCTGACGGCACAGACCGCAGTGGATGCACTTTTCTTCGTCGCGGACCATTCGCAGGACGGGTTTTCTTGAAAAAACACCCAGCAGCGCGCCAAGCGGACAGAGCGTTCGGCACCAGAATCTGGGCTGAAAGAGATTCAGGAGAGTCACCGCGATGAAAATGGCTCCAGTCAAGGCTGTAACGTCGAAGGCAACGGTTTGAGAGACGATCCGGTTAGCCAACAGATTCAAAATCGGATGAACAATGGTTACCGAGACACGGGTGATAAGCGAGATGGGATCAAGATAACCGGACAGGATCACGCCGAAGACGGCGCAGACCAGAAAAATCAGCAGGATCAGGTATTTGATTTTTTGCAATCGGCTGTAGGTGTTTCGGACATAACGTTCTTTGCTTGTTGACGGTTTGGCCAGGTGCGACGCCGCTTGCTGACAGGTTCCCATGGGGCAAATCCAGCCGCAGAAAAATCGTCCGAGGAAAAGGGTCATCGCGAGAATGACGATGCCGATAATCATTCCACCGGCAAGATTGTGCTGCGAAATAATCGTCGCCACACCCGACAGTGCCGACATGTCGAGAAACAGGTTGGTGTGGAATCGATCAACGAGTCCCATCGTCGCAACGGTGAGTAAAAACACGAAAAGCGAGAAAAAAACGATCTGATAAACTTGTCGAATGCGTTTATATGTCACGCTGAAACCTCCCTGTAGCCCACGAGCGATTTATAATCCGATTGCCCCAATCCGTTTTGCTCGGCAATGCGGATGTATTCGACGGTATCGATATTCAAGCCCAGAAGTTCAGTTCCGAAACTGTCCACCGCGACCTGATCGGTCGAGGCGACGACGGTGTTGCCGGGAGTGACATCACCGGCACTTCCGCCGGTTGGACCATTTCGCACGAGCAGACGGGTGGCATCGAGGATGACAAGTGTCGGCGTGATAAAAGCGCCCAATTCGGCGACCACATGATGGATGTCCTGGTGAAATCGGCTTCGCGAACCGCCGATAAATCCATACCAGTTTTTCATCGAAAGCGACGCGCCGCAAAGGTTATGGGTCTTGGCGGTGGGAATGCCGATGAGTTTATCGCACCAACCCAGCGGCGTATGAAGGGTCTCCCATACACCGATTACACCTTGACTGACCTGAACTCGTCTGAAATCCGCGGGTGTCGGCAAAATGATCTCGCCGCCTGCGTCTTTGATGGCTTTTTTCAGGCCTGATTTGGTAAAGCAACTGTCGGGATCGTTGATCGGAAAGTCGGTGACCCTGACACTCGAAGCCCCTGCCTGATAACAGAGGCGAATCACCTCGCCAACAACTTCAGGCGAAGTGGTTGCCCCCATCCACGCGGGACGGGCAAAGGCACAGTTGACTTTGAGCAGGACCTTGTCGCCCTTCTCGATGAATCGCGAAATTCCGCCAACGCCGTCAATCGCCCGTCGCACCAGTGTCGATACATTCGCGTCTCTGGCTACCGCCATCAACCCTGCGGTTTCCGGCACATCAAACCGCTGAATCGTCAAGGGCGGAGTTTTATGCGGCACGGGATTTCGATTCCAGAAAAACAGACCTGTTCCCAGTGTGACGACACCCGCGGCAGAGGCTTTGAGAACTTGTTTCAGGAAATCCCGACGGGATACCTTTTTATTTTCCTGATCCATGCAATTGATCCTTCATTGTCTCGATCCATTGATCCAGCCGACGTCGGCCCTGATCGGGCGGTACGGCTCCGTAAAGGCCGATCAAAAAATCGCCGGTTTGATTCAAAATCAACGTTTTCCCCATAAATTCAGCCACAAGGCTGTTGGTTTCACTTTGAATAATCTCACCGTCGAATTCAAAAATTTCTTCCCCGACGGCGGCTATCATTTTCCGGCCTTCGGACGGCGATATTGTGCGAATCATATAATCAAATTCATCGTTGTCCTGCTGATATGAAGCGGAAAAGATATCCGTCAATTTGGCCAGACCGTAGGTATTCTCTCGATTTAAAATCAGCGTACCGCGCACTCGGCCCTGTTTGGGGAGCAATTCCACCGCCGTTCGCCGAGCTTCTTTTTCCGTTGGAATGGTTTCCACCAGAGCGGAGGATAAATCAATCAGGAAGTCTTTCGGTGTTTGTTCCGCCAGTGAAAAGATTTCCAGATAGGTTCGCCCCTTAAGCACACGGACTTGGCCGCCGGAGATATCCGCCAGGGTTCCAAGCTCCAGTTCGTCAAACTCCGAAGGTGTATTGGCCAGGTAAATCCCCAGTGCGCCGTCGGGCGTTTGCATGTCGTAAAAATAAACTTCAAAATCGTTGGTGCCTTTGGAAACACTCGCGTATCGCAATCGAACCACACCGTATTGATCAAACAGCGGTTCTCTGCCGTTAATCTTTTCATACAGTCTGCCTTTGGGGTATATCTCCCATCCCCCCACCGCCGACCAGCCTGCAGGGAGCATCTGTTCGGCGACATTCTGATTGGGACTGGACGGTTCTGAAAATCCAGGACCGATCACGATGGCCATAAACAGGATCAGACCAGCCAGCAGAACGACCGAAACGATTTTTTCTTTTGCGGGTATATTTTGTTTTTTCACCATCAGACAAACATTTCCCTGGAACGTCGAACCAGCGAGCGAATCGGCACACGGTTGGGACAAACTCTTTCACACTGTCCGCAATCCGCACAGCATGCGGCGTTAGCAGAAGATGAAATCATTTGATAATTCAATCGTCCGGCGTCGTAATCCCGCATGGCATCCACATAGTAATCGACACTTCGGACAATATCGCTGACGGCGAGCGCATTGGGACAAGCCGAGGTGCATTGCCCGCACATGCGACATCGGCCGTTAAGCATGGAAGTTTCCCGGCCGATGACCCTGGCCGCCTGATCGGGCGA
>JAAZAW010000351.1 GCA_012514125.1 Phycisphaerae bacterium
ATCCGAGAGAGGAACATCACCGCAATCCCATCCGGGAGCTCTATATCAAATCTGCCCTGCTCGAACTCTTCGCAATCCTGCTGGAAAACGCCCAGGCCCTGCAAACCAGCCAACCCGCGGACCAACTGCAAATCATCCGTCTGGCCATTGAGTTCATCACCCTCCGATATTCGAAGAAAACCCTGACTCTCGGGGATATCGCCGATGCGGTCCACCTGAGCGAGGACTATTTCGGCCTGCTCTTTCGTCAACACGTCGGTACAACCCCGATGCGATACCTTCGAACCGTTCGCATCGAGCAAAGCAAACTCCTGCTGACGCAAACCCAATTAACCATCGGAGAAATCGCCGCCCGAGTCGGCTTTGAAGACCCCCTCCATTTTTCAAGAGTCTTCCACCAGCACGTCGGCCGGCCCCCCCGCCTCTATCGATCCAAACGGGCTTTAGGCCACAAGTAGGCTACGGACTACAGGCTACGGGCTACGGGAAGAAAGAAAAGAAAGATGACAGATTCGAACGTTGAACATTCAACGCTCAACGTTCAACATCGAACAAAGAGAAAAAGGGTTTTTTGTTTCTTTTTATTCTCCGTGTTCGACGTTGGAAGTTCAATGTTGAATGTTCGACGTTCCTTCTCTTATCTTCCCTCTTCCTGCAGCCTGTAGCCCGCAGCCCGTAGCCCGTTCTCGTTCTATTAAGTTTTCAAAGAACTACTCGTCCATTCTGAGGTTAAAGATGTCACATGATTTGAAAAAAGCAAATTTCCGAGAACAAATTTTTTTCTGAAGGCGTGTAAACTTCGGCAAAATAGCAAAATACGAAAAATCAAAGAAAATATTTTTTTTGAGATTGCCCCGCGTTTTTTTCCAAAAAATAGAAAGCCATAGAAATCTCTGGGAAAGCTGTCAGCTCTCAGCTTTCAGCTTTCAGCCTGACACGAGTCAAAAATAAAAACATTATTAACCGCTATGGGCATAGAAGTTATGGTGAAGTGGATTTTGATGTTGGATTGAAGGTTGCGTTTTTTTTGACGTCGATTCCATAGACATTTCCATCCGATTCATAGAAATGTCTATAGAAATCTCTGTAGAAAGCTTTCAGCTATCGGCTCTCAGCTTTCAGCCGGACAGGAGCCAAATAGCAAAGCTTGTTAAATACTGAGGCAAAAGGGGTTATAGAGCAGCTCTGTTTGGGGTTGGGTTGAAAAAGGACCTTTTTTTGACGTGGATTCCATAGACATTTCTATAGGAATCGTAGAAATGTCTATAGAAATCCCTGGAGAGGGATTTCAGGCATCATCCTTCATCCCTTGAGTGTTTTAGCCGGAGGGCCCAAAGAGGTTTTTGATCATCAACATTATTGTAAATTATTAATGGTGTTCCTGCCACAGAGACCAGCCACCTTCTTGTTTCCCTTACATAAATTCGTTATAGCATTAATTTAAGACTTATCGCAATAATGATGTATTATTAAAGAAAATCCTTCCCCTTTTTCTTGCAGACACCTCTTTTGGGCTGAAATCTGACGTCTGAAAAGTTAAATATATATTATATTTCCAGGATAACACAGCGCAAAAAGGACGCTTTATCAAGTAGATTGTATAACAGTCAGTAACTGTTTCCAATAGTCGATCGACTTTACTCCTCAGACGATCGTATTTGCTTCAAAGTCGATCGACTGAGGCTCATTTCACGCCTTACCTGGACCAAATCACGTCGACTGAAGCCCATTTCACGCTTGATCTGGTCCAGATCACGTCGACTATGCGTCATTTCAGGTCGCACGAGGCCCATTTCAGATCGTATATGGAGCAAAGACGACCTTCTTTCGCTCATTTTCAGCCATGAAAAGGAAAGAATTTTAAACCACGAAGAGCACCGAGGGCACGAAGGGAAGGCAAAAAAGGGAGGCTTGGGGTAGGGAGGCGGAAATGGGCTTTAGGCAAAAATGGGCTACGGGTCGGAGGGTTTTGGCCAAAGGCCAAAGCCTGCCTTTCCGGTCTGTATTGCTCCAGAAAAATTAAGAGTAAGATTTTGAACCACCAAGACGCCAGTCGGAACCGCCAAGGGGAGAGGGGAGAAATTCGGGAAAAGAGGAGTCGGGTGGGACAGGCACCAATTATTTTTCTCTTTTCACATCTCTTCCTTGGCCCAGTCACACCGTGGCGGTTCGAATTAGGCTTTGTACTTTGGGTGAGAAGCCGAAGGACTGTTAATCGAAGAATTGATCGGGGTACGTTATCTGAGGTACGCGGATGACAAAGAGCGGATGGATGCTTTCTCGAAAGTCTTGATGCTTCCCGTTCGGCTGCTGGTGGGCCAAAAGAATCGAACCATCCGGCAGGAAGCGATCCTGGCCTATGCGAAAAAGAAGCTCAGGGAATTGGGGGAGGAAAGAAGAAAGAAGGTTGAATGAAGAGGAATATGACATCGAACATTGAACGCTCAACGTTCAACTTCGAACAAAAGAGAAAAAGGAATTGTTCTTTTATTCTCCGTGTTCGACGTTCCTTCTCTTTTATTCTCCCTCTTACCTTGGCGTCCGTGGCGTCGTGGCGGTTCGAAAATCTTTCCGAATCTTCTCTTTTCTTCTCTTCCCGCAGCCCGTAGCCCATTTCCGTCATAGGGGGAATGATTTACGTTTTTTGGGGATGTGGGGAGATTTCAATACTTGGTCTGCCGAAAAGAGAATTCATGGGGGACTGGTTTGAGGCCCTGGAAATTATGGCCTGTTCAGAAAAAACGACCCGATGGCTCTGATGATTACCCTCCTTGATGTGAAATTATGTATCGAGCCGTATTCACTCTCGATCGTGTCATTTTTATTGATGTGCCAGTGCAATGCCTCGAATCTCGCCGGTCCGGATCTGGCCCATTTTCTGATCGGGGTTGGGGTTGGGCGAGACGGCGCAGTAGAAATGGTAGAGTTTGCCGTCGCGGGCGATCATACCGGGTTTGTGGGCGTAGATCGAATCGATGCTGCCGGGGCCGCCGATATCGATGAGAATCGTCTCGGATTTCGTCCAGTGCAGCAGATCGTCCGAGAAGGCAACGCTGTTTCGCGCATGGCCGTCCGAAGACAAACCGAAGTAAAACATCACCCAGCCGTTACCATAGCGAAAAACACATGGGTCCGAAGCGAAGCGATCGTCAAACGTCCCCGCCGGGCCATTGCGAAGAATCGGATTTCCTTCGTAACGGTTCCAGGTCGTCAGGTCTTTCGAGGTCGCCAGACCGATCTGTTCGTTCCAGGACCCTTCGGATTGATTCTTGGCGTTATAGAACAGATAGTAAATTCCATCGTGCTCTACGATCCACGATTTATACAACCCGCCGCGTTCCCAATCGGCCCCGTCTTTGGCCTGGAGAACGGGACCGGTGAGTTCCCAGTGTCGAAGATCGTGGCTGAAGCATAACCCGATGATGGCGGGCCCGCTTTCGTAACCCGCCCCCGGATAAGCATGATAGGTCCCGATAAACCGGCCGTCGATAATCCGCAATTCACCGGGGCCAAACAGGTCATTATCGCGAATGATGTTCGTCATCGCCGCATTGAATTCGGTGAGCGAACCCCGGGGCCCCCGATCCAGAATCAACCCTTCCTTTTTCCATGTCAGCAGATCCTGCGATGAAGCGAGCCCCGTTCGATACCCGATGGAATCCCAGCCAACGTAGGTCATATAATACGAATCCCGATAATGAAAGGGATTGGGGCAATCGATCCTGTGACTTTCGAAAGTGTCCATCTGGAACGAAGGTGAGAGAACCAAGTGCGCGATCTTGTGCGGTGTCCGAAGTTTTTCCACATCGAATGGGCTCATTTTTTTCCTTTAATGCAATTTTCTTGCCCTGAATATAAAATAAATCCGAAAAAAAGGACATTGTTGGAATGGTCAAAAACATTTGTGAAAAATACATCATCGGTCCCGAATGTATCGAACGGCTCTTGCCGCTTATCGAGGCGGGGCCCCTTTCGAATCTCGGTGTCACCGGTGCGGGAGTCAGTGATCTTCGGGGCGAGTACCGCATCAACCGGCCTCATTCACGTATCTCCGGCGTCATCGGAACCTTGAAAGGCCATGGCCGGCTCAAGAGCGAGGAAGGCACCCGCATCCTCTCACCCGGCGATCTGATGATCTTCCCGATGAGCAAGCCCCATTGTTACGAGATCATCAACGGAAAGTTCTGGAAGATCGTCTGGTTCACGATCCACCGCCCCATCCCGTTTGAATCGATCCGGATCGTTCCCTCGGATCAGCTTACAACCCTCGCCGCAGAATACACGGCCATTATCGAAGAAGCCGCAACCGGAGGATACCTGAGCCAGGAAGTTCGGCTGGCCAAGGAAAATTACCTCGCCTGTCTGCTCCGACGTATTTTGCACACCGAATGCATCCCGGGAAAGGATCGCCATTATCAACAGCAACTCCGGCAACTCTGGAGCGACGTCATGAAAGATCTTTCACACAAATGGACCCTCGACGAGCTGGCCGAAAGGGCCGGTTTTTCAACGGTCCACCTGAATCGGATCTGCCGCCGGTACTATCAGTGTCCGGTGATGCGGTACATCACACGGCTGCGGATGACGTACGCCGCACAGCTTCTGGCCCAGGGAAATTTTATTAAAGTCGAAACCATCGCTCATCGCTGCGGTTACGATAATCCCTTCGCCTTTTCCGTCGCCTTCAAACGCCACTTTGGCCAAAGCCCCCGCCTTTCGCAAATAGAGGGTTAAAAGTCAAAGTCCGGTCCCTGAGCTTGCCGAAGGGTGTTCGCCCTTCGGCAAGCTCAGGGACCGGAGGGGAATTGCTTAAGCAATTTGATCCTTTAATTTCGAAAGGCGGCACTTACGAACTGCCGCACCAGGTCAGGACTTCGGCGAATCTCCGGTTTTCGAAGATGCCGAAAAGTTCGTGGCTCGAGAGCTTGTTTCGGGTCAGGGCCGGGCTGCTCAGGCCGCAGAGAAATCTTGCCGCCTGTCGCGGGTCCGCCAACGCCTCCGGGTGACTGCTCCGTAGACCTTGCCAGGCCGTGGTATTGAGTCCGGCCGGCAAGGCCGGTAAGGGTTGCGGGGCCGCAAAGGTCAGGGGTGTTTTTTCACCGCAGAATCGACAATGGCCGCAGGGAGCGGTTCGTTTTTCTCCGAAGTATCCGACCAGGGCGTTGGTCTGACAATCCGCGTGCGTGACAAGGTTCAGGACCTGTTGAATCCGCAGGGTTTCCTGTTCTTCGCGACGCTGGAAACGGGCGATGAGTTTGGCACTCAGGGCCTGGATATCGTGATGGCCCGGCAGCCGGGTGTATCGATGCCGAAGCTCGGCGACCCGCAGTTCGATCCAGCCCTGCTCTTCGAGGTATTCGAGTGCCCGAACGATTCGGGTGCGATCCTGTTTCAGAGTCTGGGCCACTTCATCGGGATTCAACGAATACAAAATTTTTCCCATTTTCGCGCGGGCGAAGATATCGGAGATGAACTTCGAACGCTCCGCCTGAAATTTACCGACGATTTCGCGAATCGAGATCAGGGGTTTGATCTGATAGCCCGCGTAAAACGGTGTGCCCTGGTGCAGGACTCCCAGGAGTTCCAGATAGGTCAGGGCGGTCCGAAGGACCAGCGGGCGGATATCGAAACGGCTCGAAAGGTCGTAGAGACTCACGTGGAACTCTTCGCCGGCGGAAAGCATGTGGTGGATCAGGCCATGGATTGCCTTTACTGTGGGGGTATCGCCATAGGCAAAGTTTTCGAGGACAGGAACATCGTCCAGGCAGGCCAGGAGCTCTACGGTGGAGGGTTGTCCATCGCGACCGGCACGGCCGATCTCCTGGCTGTAGCTTTCGAGACTCTTGGGGAGATTGTAGTGATAGACATATCTCACATCGGCTTTGTCGATCCCCATGCCAAAGGCGATGGTCGCAACGACGATGGCGCGATCGGAGGTCATCCACCATTCCTGAACCTTCGTCCGATCTTCCGTTCCCATTCCCGCATGATAGGCCTTTGCGGGCAAACCCGCGCGTTCCAGATCCTCGGCCACACGTTCGGCGGTTTTCTGCAGCGTCACATAAACGATGGTCGGGCCCGGTTTACGGGTCTTGAGACGGTCCAGGAGTACATTATCGCGCTGATCGCCCCGCACCGTCGAAGCGCACAGATTCAAATTGTGGCGATAAAAGCCCGTGACCACCGCACAGTGTCGGGGAATTTTGAACCCCGCGCAGATATCGCCGACGACCGACGGCGTCGCGGTGGCCGTCAGGGCCAGGACCCGTTGAACCTTTAATTCCTCCGCGATCCGGGCTAGTTTGAGATAGTCCGGGCGGAAATTATGGCCCCACTCGGAGATGCAATGGGCCTCATCCACCGCGAACAGGGCGATCGAACGGCGTTTGAGGCTTTCGACGAACCGTTCGTTGTTGAACCGCTCCGGTGCGACGTAGAGGATTTTGAGCGTCCCGGACTTTAGCTGATCATTGATCTCGCGGGCTTCATCCGCCGAAAGCGAAGAATCGAGCCGACCGGCCGCGATGCCCTTACTCATGAGAAAGTCGATCTGATCCTTCATCAGGGCGATCAGGGGAGAGACTACCACCGTTACCCCCTCAAAAGCCAGGGCGGGCAATTGATAACAGAGCGATTTGCCCCCGCCGGTCGGGAATACCGCCAGGGCCGAGCCATCCGTCCGTAATCGATCGATCACATCACGCTGTCCCGGCCGGAATTGGGATAGATTAAAATATTGGCGGAGCAATTGTTCCGGATCCATCGGTTTTTCCGATTCGAGGCTGGATTGAGGTTGATCCATTTTCATTCTCCATCTCAAAAAAACAGATCGAACAAATCTTAAGGTGATAGCCGTGTTCTTTACTCCAACCCCGACACCCACTTAAACGATTATATAAAAATCCCGTCCTGATTCCAAGATTATTCCGGCCGGGGAGGACCTCGAAATCCGGTGGGTGTGGCTAATTTTGGTGGGGGACATGCCTATAATTTCTTATTGTTTTGGATATAAGAAGTTATGGAAAGAATGGAGCGGTCAAATGGATACGAATGTATCAATTTCCTCGGAACAGTTAAAAGTGGCGATTCAACCCGATCTGGAGCAGTTTATTCATGAGGCCACGCATGCCGTGAACACGGCCCCGGGCGGTCGGGTCATCGCCGCGAGCGAAGGACCGGTTCGGGAGGCGGCGGCCCGATTTCGAAAGGCCGTTTACGAAAAGGCGATTGAACTTCGAACGCAAGCGGCTCAGGCCGCTTTTCCCCCCTCCGGCCGATGAGACGGGCCGGATCTGGGAAAACAAAGGGATCAAAGGGGTTCATCACCTGACCGGCAACGGCGAGATTCGGATTCAGCGGCGGATCTATTGGAAGGAGGGTCAGGGGACGGATGATCGGATCGATCGGTGGCTGGGGATCGCGGATCGAACCGTGAGTGTGGAGGCCCGAGAGCTTTGCAGTCGGGTGGCCACGTCGGTCCAGGGGTTTGAGACCGGATCGAAGATGCTCGATCATCTGGCGCAGATCAAGGTGAGCAAGGAACGTCTGCGTCAGATTGCGGAGCGGGAAGGACAAAGTGTCCTCCAGGCCGAGCGTCTGGGGGTGATAGGCCCGGAGTGGACGGTGGCGGATTGTGCGGTGAGTGCAGGGGGACCCACACGGATCATTACGGGGGTCGACGGGGTGATGGTACCGATGGTGACGCAGGAGGAAAAAAAGGAACGTCGAAAGAACCGCAGCCGCAAACGAAAGGGTTCTTCGCGTCGCAAACGGATGTTCGCCGGATATCCGGAGTCCTACAAGGAGTTCAAGATCGGGGCGTTCTACGATGCGTGCAAGGATCATCAGCTGGTCTTCGGCACGGCGGGCAATGCCTCGGCTTTAGGCCGGCAACTTCGTCGCCAGGCCTGTGGGCTCAACTTCGGGCAGGCCGACGAAAAGCAATCGGTCAGTGACGGGGCGGTCTGGATCTCTCGGCAGCTTCAGATCCAGCTGCCGATCCTGGATGCGATGACTCTGGACTTTTATCATCTGGCCGAGCATGTCGGCGAGGCCGGGGCGATCTGTTTTGGCGCCGCAAGCGAAGCAAGCCGAAGCTGGATTCATCAAACGCTGACCCTGGCCAAGACCCAGGGGGCCTCGGGTCTCCTTCGGCAGATCGATCAGACGCGGCGAACCTTACGGGCTTCGGGGAAACGCAAGGCCCTGACGGCCCTGGAAAATTATGTCTCGGAACGTGCGGCGATGGTGGATTATCCGACCTTTATCGCCAAGGGGTTCGATATCGGCAGCGGTCCGGTGGAGGCCTTTTGCAAGACGTTGACGATGCGGCTCAAAGGCAGCGGCATGAAATGGGATTGGCCCAATGCCGAGGCCATGATGGCCCTGGCGGCCCTGGATCAAAGTCACCTTTGGGATCGATACTGGAAGATTCAGCTAGGTCTGGCCGCATAAGCCCCCACCAAATTTAGCCACACCCAAATCCGGTTCATACGGGCTTTTTTCTTGCACCCTCGACGGGGCTGATGTATTATTTTAACAAACACAGGCACTTTTCAAAGAGGGAGACAATCTATGACTGATGTATGCCCGTTGGCTAAAACACCGTTACTCTCAGGCGATATGGACACCGTACTATCCAGAGAATGGCTCATCACCAATAACCTCGGCAGCTACGCCTCTTCGTCTGTAATCAACTGCAACACTCGAAGATATCACGGCATGCTCATCGCATCCGAAATTCCCCCTCTGGGACGGATCACGACCGTCAACAACTTTCTCGAACGGCTCATCATCGACGGACGAGAATACGAGATGAGCAATTTCGAATTTAACGGTGCCGTCCACCCACAGGGCTTTCGCTATCAAACCTCTTTTCAGCGACAGATCGAAGAAGACCTTTCCAGTGTGTCTTTCACCTACCAGATCGATGGGGTAACCTTCATCCGAACACTCTGGCTCTTTGCCGATTCCAATACCGCGTTGATCTATTGGCTCGCCGCCGACACCCAGGGCATGCGATCTTTGCAATTCGCCGCCCATCCCTTCGTATCCATGCGAGATTTCCATTCACTGCGGCGACAATCCGCCGGCAATCTTTTTAATCTCTCGCAAACAAACCAAACCCTGCATCTGCACACCCCCCCATTCGGCGGCGACACTGTCAACACAGCCTACCATCTGAATCTCATCCCCACGGGCCTCCGCGGTCCCACTAAAACCGAATACCGCCCAGGCTCCGACTGGTGGTTCAACTTCCGATACCGTCTCGACGCCGAACGCTGCCAGGAATGCGGAGAAGATTTATTCACTCCGGGCTATTTCGAAGAACAAGGCCACGGACGCATCGGGTTCGGACTCTGGCTCGATACTCAAAATCTCGATGGAAAAGAACGCGATAAATTGCTCACTCGCGTCAATTATCACCTCCAGTCAGGCCAGGGGCCCCTGACCATCATCGAAGAAGTCTCCTCGAGCCTCACCCCAACCGTCAACAGCACCAGCAACAACCCTTTGAACGAACCTGCCGAAGTCACGCTCCGAAAAGCCGCAGGCCAGTTCATCGTTCGAAGAAACGACCTTAAAAATAAAAGCAAATGGTCCATCCTCGCCGGTTTCCCCTGGTTCGGCGACTGGGGACGTGACGCCTTCATCGCCTTGCCCGGATTGCTCCTGTCAACCGGACGATACGAACAAGCCCTGGGCGTTCTTCAACTCTTCGGCTCCGCCGAATCCCAGGGACTGATCCCCAACCGTTTCGACGACTACGGCGGAGAACCCGACTACAACACCGTCGACGCCTCGCTCTGGTACATCCATGCCGCCGATGAATATCTGCGAACCAGCGGCGATACCGACAGCTGGAAAAAATTCCTCCAGAAAGTCTGTCTCAATATCGTCGAAAATTATATGCAAGGCACGCAGTTCGATATCCGCATGGACCCCCACGACGCCCTGATCCACGCAGGCTCCGAAAAAACACAGATCACCTGGATGGATGCCCAGTGCAACAACGTCGTTTTCACACCCCGATGGGGCAAACCCGTCGAGATCAACGCCCTGTGGTATAACGCCCTGAGAATCCTCGCCGAACGCCTCAAGGAATCCAAACCCAAAAAAGCACGCGAATTCAACACCCTGGCGGAAAAAGTCGCTGCCAATTTCCAGCAAAGTTTCTGGAACGAAAATGGAAGATACCTCTACGATTGTATCCGCGACGATTTCAAAGACCTCGCCATTCGCCCAAACCAGATTTACGCCGTAAGCCTGCGACACACCCCCTTGCAGCCCGACCAGCAAACCGCCGTCGTCGAGTGTGTCAAAACCCATCTGCTCACCCCCTATGGCCTGCGGTCCCTGGCCCCCTCGGACCCGCAATATAAAGGCCTCTACGTCGGCGATCAATTCAGCCGCGACAGCGCCTATCATCAGGGAACCGTTTGGAGCCATCTGATAGGCCCCTTCATCGACGCCTATCTCCGAGTCAATAACTTCACACCCGAAGCGGCGAACCAATGCCGGGACTTCATCAACCCCCTGCTCGATCACCTCTACGAAGCAGGAATCGGCTCGGTCAGCGAAATCTTCGATGGCGATGCCCCCCACAAACCTCGCGGCTGTTTCGCTCAGGCTTGGTCCGTCGCGGAAACCATCCGCGCCCACCTCGCCATCCGGAACTGTCTCGAAAACCAGACCGCTCCGCCATCAAAAGATA
>JAAZAW010000352.1 GCA_012514125.1 Phycisphaerae bacterium
TACGGAATTGACTTATTGAATGCGCGGTACTTTAATGTCAATAAACTATTTCAGGCAGTATGAGCTTCGAAATCGGGATATCGTGACATTAGCCCCCGCGCACGAAGTAAATGGAATTAGTATTAAAGGTCGTTTTGATCCCAGTCCGGATTCCAGGATGGAGCGGAAATTGTGTCTTTTTTTACAGGTTTTCCGCTATCTTCATTTGTCGTCTTTTTTTGATCATCGATCAAAATCAGATCATCGATAAATATTCTTGTATCACCGATACGGCGGAAAGAAAATCTCATCGTCTCGATTTTTTCAATGTCGATTTTCCTGCCCACATCGTCCAAATCGATCTGAAGTTTGTTCCAGCCCTGTGTAAGCGAAAAAGGTATTTTGATTGTTTTCCCTGCCGCATCGGCAATTTCAATGTCGCATTTTTGCTGTATTTCTTCGATGAAAATGCCAAGAAGCAAAGTATTGTAAGCGCTCCATCGGCGAATCGGCGGATCGAAAACAAGGACATAATCGTCCACCTCGTCAAACGCGATTCCCAATGCCCCCGTGCCTGTAGCGGTGGGCGAAGCGCTATAGAGAAGCTGCGGATCGGCATTGCTTCCATCGCCTCGAAACAGACTGAAACCTTCCACCTCACGAACAAACTCGAAATTCTTCAACGTCAGATATACGTTGTCTTCCAGTATGGGATAAGCTGCGAGTTGCTGGTCCAAAAGTGTTCCCATGGCCGTGGTGCTTTGACTGAATTGTTCAGGCTGTCGGGCACAACCTGCCAGAAATATGAAAATCATTGCAATCGTATATTTATTTTCATTCATCGGCGGTTTCCTCATTCGATGACAGTTTTGACATCATGTCCTTTCGACAAGCTCGGAAGACCAGGCATATTTTACCGCAATTCCACTCGCGGGTCCACCAGCGTATAGCAGATATCGGTGAGCAAAAGTCCAAAGACATACAGTAGCGAGCCGATAAATGTCATCGCGCTGATCACCGGATAATCTCTGGCTCCGATAGACTCGACGGTCAGATAACCGAGTCCGGGAATACCGAAGAAACGTTCGAGCAGTAGCGAGCCTAGGAACAGAAACGGAATCGCCATTACCACCTGAGTAATGACCGGAATCATGGCATTTTTGAGCACATGCTTAAAGAGCACCCGTGTCTGCGAAGCTCCCTTGGCGCGGGCGGTTCGCACATAGTCCGCGTGAATTTCGTCCAGAACAACCGTGCGGTAAAATCGAACGCTCGATCCCAGGCCGCTGAATACGCCAATCAGAATCGGCAGAATCAGATATTTAATTTTTTCCACGCCGGGTTCATACCCGAAAACGGGGAAAACTCCAAGCTTATAGGCAAAAAAGTACTGGCCGAGCATAATATATGACAAGTACGGAATACTCATGCCCACCACGCAAACAAACACCAGGGCCTTGTCGAAAAAACTGCCCCGGACATACGCCACAATCAACGCAATACTCAGCGACGTGATCAGACTCGCAAAAAGCATCGGGATGGTCAGGCTCAAGCTTGGAATCGCCCCTTCCCGGATGATTTCTGAAATCTCTCGCTTATCGCGAAGTGACGTTCCGAAATTTAACGTCGCCGAATTATAAAGATGATTGAACAATTGCGTATCAAAAAAATCTTTGACACTCATCGGATGCGTATTGAAGAACATCGGCTTGTCCCAGCCATATTCTTTGCGAATCTCGGCGATGGTTTCTTTCGACGCCGACTTGCCTGCAAGCTCCGACGAGATATCGCCGCCGACGACTCGAAACAAAATGAACGTGACGATCATAACACCAAAAACGATCGGAATGGCATTGAATATTTTTCTGAGGATATATGCGGTCATCGCCCTATCAGCTCCTTGCGTTTTTGCAGATCGATATTGGAATATTTCGCGGCGCCCCAGGCAAAATTGTTGGGTTTATAATTTTTCAGATAGGTGTAATACGGCACAAACGCCACGGGATGATACGAAAATATCGCCGGCACATCGTCGCAGATCATCCGTTCCATCTGACGATAAATTTTCAGACGTTCTTCGCTTTCATTCATGACCGAAATCTTTCGATACAGCTTGTCGTACTCCGGATTTTTGTAATTAAAATCGTTCGGACCGGGCGATTCGTTGGGCCCGTAAAAAAGTTGCAAAAACGTCTCGCCATCGGGTTAATCGCCCACCCAGCCCATCGCAAAAATCTGCGTCGATTTCGTCTTCACGCGATCCTGAAACGTCGGCCAATCCATATAATCGAGTTTCACCGTCAGGCCGATTCTCGCCATCGATCGTTTGAAGTATTGCCCCATCTGCCGAAAGAGCGTATCGACTCCCGGCATTGACAGCGTAACGGTGATCTTGCCGCCATGAATTTTTTCCGCCTCGGCCAGGAGTTCTTTCGCACGTTCAAGATTATATTCCGCCCACGGGTTGACATAATCCTTGTCGAATTCTTCAAACATCGGCGGGAAAACACCCTTGGCGGCAATACCGCGGCCGTTCATGAAAACTTCGATGAATTCCTGGCGATCCCACGCGCAGCTCATCGCCCGGCGAAGCGGCAAATTTTTGCCGATGACCGGATCGTCAAGATTAAATCCAAACCAGAAGGTACTCGGATCGTCCTGAATCACCAGATCGATCCCTTTTTTCTTCAAAAACGGCGTAAGCGTCCGCTCCGCCGTCACCGCCTGCGAATAATTGTCTTTCGGAATTCCCGTCGCATCGATTTTCCCCTGCAGGAACATCAGCCAGCGAGGTTGATCTTCTTCGATGAGAGTAAAAACCAATTCATCAACCTGCGGCAACTCCTTGCCCGCATCGTCGAGATAGCCTTTTTCCTTGTCGCCGGGCTCACCTTCCGAGGGATAATATTCCTTACGGAAATTTGGATTCCGTGCCATGACGATGCGCGTTCCACGCGGGCCTTGTTTCAAAATAAACGGACCGGTCCCGACAGCGACATTGATGATCTGATCGCCGTAATAATCGACCGCTTCTTTCGCCATCGGCGCCGTCGGCAGATGCGCCAACAAATGATTGATCTGAGGCCAGGGCTTGGTGAGCTTAATCCTCAGTGTCAAATTGTCCACCGCCACAAGCCCTTCGATGGGCCTGGAATAATCGACGTTTTTTTTATGCTTCACGGTCTTGGTATATTCGCGAAATTCATCCAGCCCGACGATCCGCGAATCGAAAATCCACCAGTTTTTGCTCAAATTCTTGATATTCGCGATTCGCTTCCAGGCATAAATAAAATCGTTCGCGACAAGCTTTCTGCCCTTGCCGCCGGGGAAGCACGGATCGTCAAAAAAGTAAACATCGTCCCGCAGGCGAATCGTATAGGTCAAACTGTCGTCGCTCACTTCCGGCATTGCCGCCGCCAGACAGGGAATGAGTTCATAAGGACGTTTGAGAAAATGATATTGATACAAACATTCATAAAACTGGCTGGCGATGGAGGAACTTGTGACATCGCCGATATCGCCCGGGTCCAGGCCGCGAACCTTGGCGCCTAAAACCATGTATCGAGTCTTTCGACCTGAAATGTCACTCGTCGTTTCCTTGTTCTCGCCGCCGCAGCCTGTCAATAACAGGCACGAAATAAGAATCGGCAGTACTAAAAAAATATTGTGTATTAATTTCATCAAATAACCCTGATCGCAAATTGCGGACAGTGCGCCGCGCAATAGCCGCAAAGAATACATTTTTCCAAATCGACCTCAGCCTTTTTCTCGCCCAGAAAAAGCGCGCCCTGGTCGCAATATTTTATGCACTCACCACACCGCTTGCATAAAAAATTCACCAGAGTGCGGCGATCGGTTGTCGCCAGCGATTCGAACTTTTTCTGATCGAGCGGAAATTTCCCATCCGAAAATATCGCGACGTTCACTTCGACTTCGTCCACCGACTTGATGCCGATGGCAATAGCGTCGACCAACGGACTTTTTCGCAAAAAATTAATCGCTTCGACTGAATTTTTCCGCAGGTGCCCCCCGCCCAGCGGTTTCATGGCGTAAATTCCCAAACCAGCCGATTTAGCCCGTTTTAAGCTTTCCATGGCCTGTTCGACCGTTCCGTCAATAATTCCCAAGCCCTGTTGATTGATGACGGGAAAAAGAATGTCCATCTCGTCGGCATGACGAATCGCCACTTCATTGCCGGAAATCCGATGCGAGGAAAGACCGACCGACCGGATTTTTCCCTGGGATTGAAGTTTGAGCAGATAATCGAGTACAGGCCGGCGTTGTTCGAGGTCGGCTTCGTCGTCCACCTGGTGAAGCAGATAAATATCGATCATGTCTCTGCCAAGCTCACGAAAACATTGTTCGACTTCTTCGCGTGCCTGTTCGAGAGTTTTCGTGCCGGTTTTTGATGCGATCACGACATCATTTATTTTTTGTCCAAGGCCGACGCGCAGATGCCGATAGGTGACGTATCGATGGGCGGTGTCGTAAAAGTTAATGCCGAGTTCCAATGCCCGTTTGAAAACCGGTTCCATCGATTCGGGCGAAAGATCCGCCTGTAACGCCGACATCGTAAGTGTTCCAAAGCAAAGCTCAGTAACTTTTATACCCGCTCTGCCGAGAGTAACCTTGTTATCCATAACATTCATGACGCACTCCGTGGAAAATCATCATTCTGAAACTTAATGTGTTGGATAATTATACTCAGGAACGCTCGATTCGACCAGCGAGTAATTCGAGGAACAGGCACATCGTTTCGACGCCCTTGTCGAAGGCATCGAGACTGAGATTTTCATTCGGGCCATGAGTGTTGCACTCGGCGCCGGTAAAGCCCAGACACAAAACATTTGGATGGGTATATCGGGCGAAGTGCGAGAGGATGGGGATCGTTCCGCCTTCGCGGATCAGGTCCGGACCGCATTCATAGACACAGGTGATCGCCTCGGTCGCCGCCTCGACGGCGGGACCGCTTCGCAGGCCCAGGAAAGGTTCGGCCTGGCCGAAGTCTTTTATTTCCAGTCGGATGCCGGGCGGACAGAGTTGACGGATTCGCTGGTCGATAAGTCCGGAAATTTCCTGTGGGTCCTGATCGGGCACCAGACGCATGGAAATTTTCGCCGATGCCGTCGAAGGCAGAACGGTTTTGGGACCCTGGCCGGTATAGCCGCCGATAATTCCATTGACACAAAGGTTCGGGCGGCACCAGTTTTGTTCCAGCGGGGTCAGTCCCGGCTCGGTGATAAGCGTGTCGGTTCCGATGTGATTTTTGTAACGTTCATAATCGAAATTCAGATCGGCGAAGGCTTTTCGCTCATCGGGATCGATGGCCCGAACTTTATCATAAACGCCGGGGATATTGATTCGACCTTCGGCATCGAAAAGGCCGGCGAGGATCAAGGCCAGCGCGTTGGTCGGCGGCTGGACCGGTCCACCGTAAGTGCCGGAGTGCAGATCGTGCGAGGGTCCGATCAGGTCGATTTGTTTATAGACCAAACCGCGGGTGGAATAAACGATGGTTGCTCTGCCGGATCGCAGCCCGCCGGTATCGGTACACAGGACCAGATCGCATTTGAGTTTTTCGGGTTCGCGTTCGACAAGTTTAAAAATCGCCTCGCCGGAGGATTCCTCTTCGCCTTCGAGAATGATTTTGATGTTGAGCGGAAGTTGGCCAAGATTTTTGAGAATGGAAATGGCGAAAAGTCCCATCATGATCGGGCCTTTGTCGTCAGCCACTCCCCTGCCGTAGATTTTCCCATCGCGGATCAAGGGTTCAAAAGGGTCCTGAAACCAAAGGTCGCGGTCATTGGCGGGCTGAACGTCATAATGGCCATAAATCAGGACGGTGGGCAGTTTCGGATCGACGGAAAAGTTCGCCAGGACGACCGGCAGGCCATAATTTTTGATCTGCTCGACGGTTGCGCCGAGGTCTTTCATGTAATTGCAAAGCCAATCGGCGCAGGCGTTAAGTTGCCCGTAATACGCGGGGTCTGCGCTGACGGATGGAAACTTCAGGAGAGTCAGGAACTTTTGAAAAAGATCATTTTTATGTTGCTGGTAAAGTTGGCGATATTTATTCATCCCGATTCCTTTCATTACGGTTTTGACACCTCTTCTTTATGAAATATAATACACTGGCTGAAATCGAATCGGTATTGTAAAATCTTACATGGCGGGATTTACGAATTTATTTTCATCTTTTGGCTGCTGGTGAATGGGGAGATAAACCTATGGCCACTCTGTCACAAATTGGACATGCCAATATCATCAATTCTATTCGCTTCGATCATGGGATAACGACCGTAGTGGGTGAAATGACGGAAATCCTCAAACGCAAACTTCCGGCGACCTGGCTTTTGCAATACGATGCGCTTACGGCAGGTCCGTATGTGGACTATCTCCAGACAACGATGGACAAGAGCCATGAAGTCGGACTTTGGTTTGAAGTCAATCGACGTCATTGCGAGGATGCGGGGGTTCGGTTTCGCGGGGAACTGCCCGAACCGGAAAATACACAGGATACGGAAAACTGGGACCATCATTCCCAGGCGATGATGTCCTGCGGATATTCGCAGAAAGATCGAATCAAACTCATCGATACGATGATGGAAACCTTCAAACAAATTTGGGGGAAATATCCGGCATCGGTGGCGGCGTGGTATATCGACAGTTTCAGCCTGAAATATCTGGCGGACAAATATAAAATCGTCGCGTCGGCAAATTGTAAAGATCAATGGGGAACAGACGGTTATTCGTTCTGGGGTGCGCCTTATCATGCGTTTTACTATCCGAGTACGACCAATGCGATGAGCGTTGCCTGCGGCGGAGAATGCCGGATTCATGTGCCGATTTTCCGAATGCTGGGCAATGATCCGGTCAATGCTCGAAATGCGGGGTTGGAAACCAACGGCCAGCCGGTGTTGACGCTCGAACCCGCTTGTCGCCAAGGCGGGGGAAATCCGGCGTGGGTGAAACACTATTTCGACATGATCTTTCAGGAATCCACCCGACCGTTCGGATATGTGCAGATCGGCCAGGAGAACAACTTCTCGTGGGACGCGATAAAAGAAGGGTTTTGCTTTCAGCTCGACGAGATCATGCGACGACGGGACGAGGGGCAGGTGATTATCGAAACGCTCGAAGCGACGGGACGATTTGTTCAGAGTCAATATCGAATGACACCCGTCGGGGTTCTTAATGCGAATATCAACCTGGCCGGCGGTGAGAATCGGGCGGTATGGTATCATTCGACGAATTATCGCGCACAGGTTCTTTACTCGCAAACCGGTATGGCGATTGTCGATCTTTACCGCTATCTGACGGTGGATGTCGAGCCGCATTACTCCTCCCCGTTGAATCTGTGGACAGGAACGTTCATGGCACTTCCGATGATCGATTCATTTCTCTTCGGATCACGATGGTATCTGACGGGGCGATTCGACGACGGCAGCGAATTTGATGAACGGCGATGCGATATTTCCGACGTCAAAGTCGAATTTTCAGACGACCGGCTGACGATCTGTTATCGGAACGGAGTCGGCGTTCGGAGTGAAATCAGCTTCCTGCCGGATTGCATCGAATTTATACGCCGGTCGGACAAGCCTGTAAGTCTGAAGGAGGTAATCGGTTATGACCCGCAATCGCGATGGATCCCGCTGATGGGACGATACCGCAATCATCTGGTTTTCGGGTGGAACAATGTGGACTATCGGCTGACGCTCAAAGAATGCCAGCCGAGGATGGAGCGAGATTCGTCCCGGGCGATAGCGGGAGAATTCGATCATTGTACCGAGTCGGTCTGCACTGCGTTTCTTAATCCCTGTTCGGTCGAACCTCAAATCTGATTCGACGGGATTGCGAAACGATCTGTGGGGTGATCCAGACTGTGTCAATGGCGTCGATTTCCATATTTCCTTGAGAGACAGAGCATTTTCAGAATCGCGAATCGGACGGTTTTTTGGGGAAAATAAAAATGTATTGATTACTCATCAAAGTGGGGTTAAAAGAGATTTATTGGGGTCGATATGTTGTTTTTCATGAAGTTTCAGCTTGAAAATTTTTGAAAAACAAAAGAGCACGAAAACCATAGGAAATAATGTTGAAACATTTTTTCAGGGGGAATAGCCATGGCAAAACTTTTAGCGATCAACGATGATAACTTTGACGAACAGGTTCTTCAAAATAACAAGCCGACGGCGGTGCTTTTCAAAACCGATGGCTGTCCATATTGCCGTGCCATGGAGCCGATTATGGAACAGGTCGCAGACGAGTTCGCAGATCAGGTAAAGATTGTAGTCATCGACGCCCTGGAAAACCAGGAAAAGACCGATGAATATGGGATACAGGCGGTACCGCAACTTCTATTTTTCCGTGACGGAGAGATCGTTGATTCCGTCCTCGGCGCACGCCCCAAGGACGAGGTCGTCAGCAAGGTTAAAAACGTTATTGAGCCGGTATCGGCCAAAACCTGAAATATTTGAACGCCTGTTGAAAACATCTTAAAACAATAGAACATGAACTGTCAGGATGCCGAGGACGCCAGGTTGCGAAAGAAAAATAAAACGGATTTTGAGAGCAGGCGATCCCGGCATCCTGACAGTTCAGATTTTTTCTGTCTGAAATAAAAAGAACATTTTGAGCCAAGCCATTTCCGAAACGGTTTTATACGCCTTTGATTTAAACATGTCGTAGTTTCGGACCCTGAGGAAAGTCGAAGGGTCTTTTGTTTGCTTCCACCATGTCGCTTCGACAGGCCCAGCGACCGACATTTTGATATTTTCTACTGCGACGACAGGATTCAATCCAATGCGTATTCTCTGATACTGCAAAGCGATTGAAATGGTAATGAAGAAGATGGTAAAAACCCAAAGCAGCGGCAGAAAGGAGAAAAAGCCGCTGCTTTTGGGTAACGTTGCCACTGGCTGAACCTTGCTGGTCGCCCGGCTCTTTGATCCGTTATCAACTCCTGGAAGAATAAACATTCAAAACTGCTTTTTTAACGGCAGTAATATTTTGGATTTCGTCAAAGATGATCATCCTCCCTGAGATTCCGAACCTCTACTGGTTCCGGTACTCTGTTGACGTTTTTGTTTTTTTCTTGCTTTCGCCATGATACAACTCCTTATCCTGGTTACAGATTTTCAACAAATTTCACTTTTACACGTTGAGA
>JAAZAW010000353.1 GCA_012514125.1 Phycisphaerae bacterium
ATGTGATTCTTGGTCCTGAGATGCGCTCGACCGGCGAAATTATGGGCATTGACGACACATTCCCTCTGGCCTTTGCCAAAAGTCAGATCGGTGCCTCATTCACACTGCCCTCGCAAGGTAATATCTTCATCTCCGTTCGGGAAATGGACAAACCGCTTATCGTGCCCATTGCCCGCGATCTGGCGGAAATGGGTTTCAATATCATCTGCACCGCCGGCACCTGGCGGGTTCTGATGGATGCGAATATCGAAACGCAACTGATTCCAAAAATCTCTGAAGGCAAACGCCCCAATATCATCGATATGATCAAGACCAATCAGATTGCCCTGATTATCAACACCCCGACTCGGAAAGGTCAGAACACCGACGAAGGAAAAATTCGCGGCACAGCCGTTCTTCGCGAAACACCAATTTTCACGACCATCACCGGCGCTCGAGCGGTCACCTTGGCAATTAAAGCTCTGCGAAAACGTGACTGGACCGTAAAACCAATCCAGGAATATCACCAAACAGATAAAAATAGTTGTAATATTTAGCTAAACGTTCTCTTATAGTGAATCCACTTGACACTTTCATTCGTTAGATATTACTATATGGAGCTGACAACCGGAGTTTGCCAATCCGAAATAATTTTCTCTCAAAAAACGTTAATATAGTAATATCATTATGACAGCTGTAAATAAAAATAAAGAACCCAATTTATCAGAACTTTGGCAACGAATGCTTTCGCACCTTCGGCTTCACCATAGCGAACTGGTTCGAAACTGGTTCGATGAACTCCGAATACGGGAGTTTGACCGCGGGCATCTGGTAATCGCCGCTCCGATCTCCACACAACATCTTTATCTTAAATCCAATTGTACCGATGCTTTTATTCAAACGGCTCAAAGTATCACAGGTCGGCTCGTGGGAGTCGATTTTATCAATCTTGAATCTGCCGATATTCCGATTGCCACATACAAGTCCTCTTATGACGAGCAATTGATGCTCAACGAGGAATATATATTTGAATCCTTTGTCGCCGGCAATTGTAACAAGCTTGCCCATGCCGCCAGTATTGCTGTTGCGCGCGAACCGGGAAAACGATACAATCCCTTGTTCATCCATGGTTCGGTGGGACTCGGCAAAACTCACCTTCTGCAGGCGATTTGTCATGAAATTCTGAAAAATCAACCCAATACCAAGATTAAATATCTTTCCTGCGAAACATTTATTAATTCTTTTATTGAAGCGGTCGAAAATGGCAATGTTCACGAATTTCGTCATCGTTATCGTGATGTCGATCTGCTTGTCATTGACGATGTTCAATTCCTGGCCAACAAGGATTCCAGTCAGGAAGAGTTCTTTCATACTTTTAATTCTTTATATCAGGCTCAAAAACAAATTATCCTGTCGTCGGACCGTCCTCCGAGCGAGATTGAAACATTAACCGAGCGTCTCATCAGCCGATTCAGCTGGGGCCTGGTCGCCGGTATTGATCGGCCTTGCCTGGAAACGCGCATGGCCATCATCAAGAAGAAATCGAAACTCAAATCGATGGAAATTCCCGAAGATGTTATTGCTTACATGGCGCGCGCCATTGACTCGAACACCCGCGAACTTGAAGGCGCGATTACCAAACTTCAGGGTTTGGCGATGCTCGATAACAGCAAAATCACCTTACAACTCGCCCAGCAGGTTATTCCGAAACATTTACTGGTTCGGCAGGAGATCACCATCGATCAGATCGTGGAAGCGGTCACCAAACAGTTTAATGTTAAAGTGACCGAACTTCAGTCCAAACGTCGAAACAAGACACTCGCCCTGCCCCGTCAGGTCTGTATGTTCCTGGCTCGACAGATGACGCGGTGGAGTTTGGAAGAAATCGGCGGATATTTTGGCGGCAGGGATCACAGCACCGTTTTGCACGCCGCGAAAACCATCCAGAAAACACTGGAGAACGATCCTTCGCTGCGTAATACCATTGAGACCATCGCCCGTAATCTGACAGGCAGTACCAATTCCATCAACATGCAAACTGAGACATAAAAGAGATGCCTTTCAATATCGCCGTTATCAGTACTGACAGGCCTGTGAGTAAATCCAGAAAATTGTTTTTTACACCTGTGGGCAATCTGTTAATAAATGATAAAATCCGCGTTTTCAGTACTGCCGCATCAAGTCAACAGATGAAACAACACATCAACACAGATCCGATGTTAAAAAACTTATTCCGGTAACCTATGTCGATACAACAAGTTAATCTTTCGTCCACTCGGTTACTCACAGTTTTCACATACATAAGAATATAGAATACTACTTGTTTTAAATGTAATAATAATTAGAATATTCCCATGCTTGTTGTTAACATAGGCTCATTGTCTATTCAAAATTTAACATTCGGCCGGAAACCTTACAATAGAGGTAATCAACATGAAAGTAATATGTAATCGTGCACGTCTTGCCGAAGCATTGGCTCTGGTCAGCGGTGTTGCTGTGGCCCGTAGTCCACGCCCTATTCTTCAGTGCTTGAGAATGCAGGTTGAAAATGGAGATAATCCCACGCTTACACTTCAAGCCACCGACCTGGAACTTGGCGTCAAATGTGAAATTAAAGAAGTCGAGGTCATTGAACCCGGACAGGTGGTGGCCAACGCTTCCAAGCTCAGTGCTATTGTCCACGAAGTCGCCGATGAAACCATTACCATGAATCTCGAACAGGAAAGTCTCGAAGTCATGGCTTCGGGGAGTAAATTCAAGTTATTTACCTTCGATCCGAGCGAATTTCCACCTGTCGCACCCAAGGAAGAAGGCAAAATCATTTCCATTAGTGCCGCTGAGCTTACCCGGGCAGCCAATTTGACTGTTTACGCAGCCGCCCGCGAAACCACACGATATGCCATCAATGGATTATTGTTGGAAGTCAAGGGAAATAAAATGGTTATGGTCGGCACCGACGGCAGACGTCTGGCGCGGGTCATTTCGACTCTTGAAACCAAGGTCGACACTGAAATCAGTTCAATCATTCCCGCTCGAACAATTCAAATGCTTAGTCGGGTCGCGACAGATTCCGATAATATGGTCAATATCAGGATTATGGAAAACCAGGTTGCTTTTGAGGTTGGCGGCGTTTTGCTGGTGACTTCGGTCATCGATGGTAAATATCCGAGTTACGACGCGGTTATTCCCAAAGAATCGACGACAAAGGTCAAGATGGATCGTTTGACGATGCTTTCAGCGCTGCGTCGCGCAGCCCTTTTGGTTTCCAAGGATTCGCGAGGCGTGAAGGTTCAGCTTGCCCAGGATCGTATGACCATCGAAGCCCACTCGCCTGAAGAAGGTGAAGCGGCGGTTGAACTCCCTGTCGAGCTTGAAGGTGAAGCCATTAAGATCGCTTTTAATCCCGATTATCTGATTGATCCGCTCAAAGTTCTTGTCGCCGAACAGGTTGTCATGGAATTTCGGGCATCAAACGCACCGGCAGTACTGAAATCGGGTTCAGATTTCGTTTACGTATTAATGCCCGTTACGATATAATGTCGATAAATTCAAGAATCTGCACTGAAGATCGCCCATTTGGCGAAAATCCGAGGTTCTTTTTATAGATACGAGTAACACGGGTATGTACACCGATAAACGATTGCAACAATTGTGGTTAAATGTCCAGCGTCCGTTACGTTATCAACCCCTGGGGGAAATTGTCGATCCCATGGTCAGCAAATTGTCGAATTCTCGCGACAAGCATCTGACGAAAATCAGTAATCTCTGGGAAAAAATTGTTGGTGCCGATTTGGCGGATCTGGCCTTTCCTTTCGCCCTCCAATCGGATATACTTATAGTTTCGGTTGCCTCACCTGCGGTGAAGTTTCAAATTGAACAGGTTTATCGTCAGCCGATTCTGGATCAGATTCGTGAATGCACCGGCAAGAGGCTCAAAGATCTTAAATGTACCCTGAAAACCGGACGAACCCATTGAATTGAGTTCTCCACCGGTGATGATACAAGCAAGGATGCCCATGACAGATAAAAAATATAACGCAAGTAGTATTAAAGTTTTAGAAGGACTCGAAGCGGTCAGAAAGCGTCCAGCCATGTATATAGGCGATACGGGGCTGGCAGGATTGCACCACCTTGTGAGCGAAGTTGTGGATAACTCCATTGACGAAGCCATGGCGGGTTATTGTAAAAATATCGCCATTCACATTTATGCCGACGGTTCATGTTCCATTCGTGACGATGGTCGCGGTATTCCCGTGGATATGCACGAAACAGAGGGCAAACCCGCCATCGAGGTCGCCATGACGGTGCTTCACGCCGGCGGAAAGTTTGATCGTGATTCTTACAAAGTTTCCGGCGGTTTACACGGTGTCGGCGTCAGTTGCGTCAACGCCTTGTCCGAATGGATGCAGGTTGAAGTTTATCGGGACGGCAAAATTCACGTGATTCGTTTTGAACGCGGTAAAACCGCCAACCCGCTGACCGTCACGGGCAATACCCAGCGAACCGGAACGAAGGTCATTTTTAAACCCGATCCTGAAATTTTTCCAGATATCAGTTTTCGTTCTGAAACGCTAGTAACCCGCTTACGCGAGCTGGCGTATTTGAACGAGGGGATCATCATCAAATTCAAAGATGATCGGATCGGCAAGGAGGAGGAATTTCATTATCCTGAAGGACTCAAAGCTTTTGTTGAACATTTGAGTGAAGGGAAGACGACGTTTCATCCGGTCATTCGTTTTTCAAACGAAGATCCCGAGCATAAACTCATCTGTGAAGTGGCGATGCAATACAATGACGGTTATACCGAAAACACCTTCGCATTTGCGAACAATATCCACAATATCGATGGTGGAACGCACATGTCGGGTTTTCGCAGCGCGCTGACGCGAACCATGAACGCCTATGCCAAAAAACAAAATTTTCTCAAGGGCAATCTGGTTCCGACCGGTGACGATCTTCGTGAAGGCCTGACGGCGATTATTTCCGTCAAGGTTCCCGAACCGCAGTTTGAAGCTCAGACCAAAGTTCGTTTGATGAACCCGGAAGTCGGCACTTTTGTCGAACAGACGGTTAACGAGAAACTTTCGCAATGGCTTGAGGAACATCCCGCTGATGCCAAGCGCATCGTTACCAAAGCCGCTCAGGCGGCCCAGGCGCGGGAAGCTGCCCGAAAGGCCCGTGAATTATCGCGAAAAAGTGTTCTTGAAAGTGGGAATTTGCCGGGCAAACTCTGGGATTGTTCGAGCAAAGACACCGAAACAACCGAACTGTTTCTTGTAGAGGGTGACTCGGCCGGTGGAAACGCCAAGCAGGGACGCGAATCCAAACAACAAGCCATCTTACCTCTTAGAGGTAAAATTCTCAATGTGGAAAAAGCACGGATCGACAAGGTACTCGATCATAATGAAATTCGCACCATGATTTCCGCCATCGGGACGGGGATTGGTGTGGAAGATTTCGACATGAACAAACGTCGA
>JAAZAW010000354.1 GCA_012514125.1 Phycisphaerae bacterium
ACCGCCTGGATCACATCCGCATCCGACGGAATCGTCAGAATATAAAATCGGCTCATCTGCGAACCCTGGCGGTCGAAGGGGAAAACTTCATGAACGTTCCGGGCTTGAAGTTCCGCCAGCACCGCTGAAAGGTTGGCGTTGTTCGAGGTGACGGTTTCATTGTTGACGGAAAAATGGACGTTCAATTGCACTTTGACGACCACCTGGCCCGGTGAATAATGGGCAACCGGTTCGGCCAAGGTCATACAGGGAATAGAAAAAGCCAGCAAAAAAGTTGATAACGTCGATAATGACCAGGATTTCACAGTCAAACCTCCATCTGCCTTGTTCGGAAAGTAAATGTTCTAAAGTGTGACACTGTTGTACCTTATCAATCATAACTTTTCGTCTGTGCTTATGCAATCAGGAAATGAATTATTATTGGTAATCAGATAAGGCAAAGATGGATGTGAGTAATAGACCGTCCGACATCAAAAATATCAAAATTTCGGTCGTTGAGCTTGTCGAAGCGACATGGTGTCAGCAAGCAAATGTCCCTTCGACAGGCTCAGGGACCGCAGGGGCAAAGATCGGTTTGGACGGTTTTAAAGAGATGGATTCAATAGAGTACTTCCAACTTCTAACTTTTAACTTCCCTCAATCCAGCTCTTTCAATAGTCCATGTTCCAGGTGGGGGGTGGGCCGTTCAATTTCCGTAATGATCTGCCCCTGTCGCCAGATTCGCACGGTTCCTGTCGATTCGCTGATGGTTACCGCGATGCACTTGCATGCCGAGGTAATCCCCGCCGCAGCAGCATGACGAGCTCCCAATCCCGCCGGCAGCGAAACTTGCGGTTTGATCGCTTTAATATGAGTTCCCGCCGATGCCAGAACACCATTGCCTTTAATAATAAACGCGCCGTCCAGCATTGCAAAATTTTTCACCGTATCCCGCATATTGTCATCGAGAATATTTCGATGTTGTTCGCTGTATCCTTTGAAGGGGTTTAAAATCAGTTGCTCGCAGTGAGAGGCACAATTTCGATAATCGCCCACAACAAATAATGCGCCCACCGGTTTGCCTTCGTGGCCTTCTGCCGCCAGTTCAAGCGCGATGGTCAATACCTGCTGAAAAACAACCCGTTTAATATGTTCGGTCAACCGAGGCTGATTGGCAGTCCGAAACATTTCCCACTCGTCACCCACTCGCATTGCCACCAGTGTATCCAGATGGCCCTGAGCCGGTCCTACCAGAAATACAATCCGATCGCCTGTATCGAGCATCCGCTGGCTGAACGCGAGAATCACCGACGTTTTGATCTGTCCCATTCGATTCAGAAGAACCGGAGGCACAAGGACATTCTTATATCCCAGTTCCTCCGCAATTTTCATCCCTTCTTTATTCCGAACCACCAGGATCACATTGGTATGATCGACGTGAAGGCCTTTAAGAATTCCAGGGTCAGAAACGGCATCCAGGCAAATGAACAATCCCTTCGCCCGCAACGATGTCGCAAGTTCCACACCGCTTTGGACCATTTTATACGACAAATCTGCTTGGTCTTTAAATGTTGTTTCCATACATTCAATTATACCCGGTTTTTTGATTTCTGTCGTAGGATCAAATAGACCAAAATTTCGATTCTGTCATGCCCCTTCCAGGCAAAGGAAAAATGACAGAATAACCCCGAGGGCAGCCTTTAGCAATTAAGGAAAGCGAACGAATAAAAAGCGGTCAAAAAGTCTTTTGTCATCGTCCGGCAGACCACAACTAAATGGTCTGCCGGTCGAACCTGACAATAATGAGGGAAATAACCCGTAAACCGATTTTAGCGAGACATCGGCGGGTAGTCCGGTATCCCGATGTTTTTCACCAGATCGTTAATGAAAACGCGTTGTCCCGTTGCCATCGAACGATTCGCCGCCATACCGGTCAAAATGGAATATGCGCCGCTTCGCTGATCGGCCTTGCGAAGATATTTGTCTTTTGGCGGATTTGATGAAAACAGGTCTGCCAGAAGAATCGGATCGCCGCCTCCGTGGCCGCCGGTGCCGGTCCAGACTTCCACCGGATATTCGGCTTTGAAATGGGGGAAAACTTTGACGGTTGTCTGACCGGCAATCATCTCACCCGGAACAGTACCGTCGCCGTTAATATAAACGGATTCCTGGCAGAAATGTTCCAGCCGTCCTTTCGAGCCGTTGAACGCGACCATGTATCCTTCCCACGGACAAAAGGCGTTGAGCGAATAGGTCATCTTCGCGCCGGTTTCATATTCCACCAGAACGTTCATCGAATCTTCGATATCGATCTTGTCACTAAAGACGCAACGATCGCGGAAATAACCGTCGTGTTTTTCATTATCGAGATACAACCCCTTGAGTTCTTCATTCTCCCGAAGATTCAGATAAAACGAGCATCGCTTCGCTTCCGGGCAATCCAGACAGCGTTCACCCCGTTGGGTCAGGCCCATGCGATCCGCTGTTTCCGGAGTGTAAAACTTTCGGTGGCCCATCGCATAAACCGCTTTGGGAACACTCGAAAGCCACCAGTTGACCAGATCAAAATGATGCGTCGATTTATGAACCATCAGTCCACCGGAATTTTCTTTGTTCCGATGCCATCGCCGAAAATAATCGGCGCCGTGATGGGTATTGAGCAACCAGTGAAAATCGATCGACAGCACCTCGCCGATAGTTCCCGACATCAGCAAATCCTTCACCTGCGTTCGCGGTGGAGAATATCGATAATTAAACGTCACGGTACAACTCTTGCCGGTCTTTTTCTGGGTATCAATGATCCGCTGGCATTTTTTCTCATCCGTCGTCATCGGTTTTTCGGTAATCACGTCGCAGCCGAGTTCCATAGCCCGACAGATATATTCGTCGTGATAACAATCTTTCGTTGTAACGATCACCACATCAGGTCGGGTTTCGGCGATCATCTTTTCAAAGTCTCCGGCGCCATAGCCTTTGACCGACGCTCCTTTTTCCTGTGCCCATTTCACCCGCATGTTGAGCCGGCCTTCATTATTGTCGCAAAATGCAACCATCTCACAGTCGCTCGCAAACGTTTCAATCACCGCCTGCGAATACATCATTGATCGACCACCGACTCCTACCTGAACATAACGCTTTCTAACAGACATTTTTGATATTCCTCGTTAAAACTAAAAAATAATGAAGTATGTACTTATATCATTTTTTGCAGAAATGTCAATGTTCACAACATAGTTCTACTCATAGAATAGCGACAAAATTTTGCGGGTAATCCCCGCTTGGGGTTTGATATCGCGGGACATGAAAAAATTCAAATTTTGGGTCCCGGGGCCCATGGCAAGTTCAGAGTCTGGAGCGACGACATTATTAAATCAAGAGTGCGTCAGAAGATGAACGAGTGAAATTGAAAAATAATCAGCGACGGTGTTCCGATTGTGATTCAAGTGAGGGCTGATATAATAAAACAATAAAGCAAATTTTTGGGTGCGAGAAAAGTAGCGAGATAAATTTTCCGGATTTGAATTGCTCTGTCGAAAATCACTCGAAC
>JAAZAW010000355.1 GCA_012514125.1 Phycisphaerae bacterium
ACCAATGGGGGGCTGGTCCCAGATCTTCGCATGAGAACGTCGGCCTGCCTCATCCGCCCACGCTTCCAACTGTCGGTAAGGATCGGGGCCCACCTTGATCCCAAGCGTCTCGGTCGACGTTTCCGAATGGGCGGCAAGCTCCCAACCGGCAAAATCACACGAAACTTTGATTGCGGCCAAACCTCGGGTGGCGTCAACCTGATATTCGATGTGCGTATTGGCCCGCTGAAAAGTCAGAAATCCGATCTGCACTGCCTGCCCGCGGGTGCGGTTGAAAAATTGGGTCTTCACCTTGGACAATCCGGGCAATTCCGGATCACTCAATCGATAGACATGGGTCATTCCCCAGACCGGCCAGGGTAAAACGACGATGTCGTCTTCGCGTGAACCCAACCGCACCGACGAAGAGTCCATCAGCCATGCTTTGCCCAGTTTCACAGACCGATCGCCGTTATTGATGAGGGTCGAATCGATCACCGGCTCAGCGTCACGACCGGCCACTTCGATTCGCCAGACAATTTGCGGGTCGGTAAAGGTATAACGAATCACCAGGGGCGAGCTTTGTTCCACATGGACCCGGGCATCTGAAACATGGAGGATCTCTCCATTTACCTCTATCGAAAGGTTCCACGGATCGACCCCAAACCCCTCGGTCCGAAACCCCAGAACACCGTTTTCGAACGTCATCATGGCTTTATTTCCTTGAATATATGAATTTCATTGTAAGGGATTGCAAAATCCTTGCCTATGGACGAAAGATACAAATAACTTGATAATCCCTTTATCCGGCTTTAAAAACCTGCGACTTGGATCGTCAGCGGGTTTATGCTCAATCCCTATTTCCATATTTCATTTGAATAGGTTTAACACACTCCTGAGCATTCCGGGCATGATAGATTTCCGTTAATTCCTCAAACCATGGACGGCAGTTCTCGGTGGGTTTGCCGTGGTTCGAAAGCAATTCACGCTCGATCCTCGACCGCAAAAATAAAATTCGCCATCGCCAGGAGGTTCGAGCTTTGGACGATAACGAAGCTTCAGCTCTTTTCATATAAAAATACGCATCGTGCGTTTGTGAATCGCCCATCCATTGCCGGCTCTGATTCTGTTCCATTATTTTTATTGCCATGATGACGTCTTCGACCACGTGCGGAGAAAATTCGTAGGCAATATATTCTCTAAGGGTTTCCTGCCAGGGCACATCGCCCCAGTAAAACCGGCTGACCACCACTTTATTGATATCCTCGAATATCCCCTCAGAATAAGGAAATCCACCCTGAAGTTTATCTTTCGCCTGGTTCCATAAACGTTCAAACCGTAGAGGAGCCGGATTGGCTCCGAACGTTCCCCAGGGGTTCATTCCCCACATGCTGATTTCCGGGAAATTGAGCAATGGGTAATTTTCAGGTAGATCATGCTCAAGCGGATAGTGTGGAAAATCGGTATGGGAATCGGCAATGACACCGCCCACCCAATCGGGATTTTTCTCCAGCAACGCATGGAGACCTTCCCATTCACCTTCCGGCTTGACACAATCAAACAACCATGTCGACAGATAAATCTTCACCTCGGGCCAAAACTTCCGCGCCAAAGCCGCTTCTTCTTCGGCGATCCGAAGAAACGCATTACCACCCCAAGGCCGACATTTTTCACAGCCGCATCCGCCCTGGTCATAAGGCCAGATCCAGAGAAAATCAATTTTCAGATCCGAAAAAACGGCAAATTCCCACTGAATATTTTTTAAAATTAATTCCCTGCCGGCGGGCTTACTCGGACACAACTCCAATCCATATCCACCTCGAACATGCCTGGTTCCCGGAAACGTCTGATCAGCCCGGAGCTCTATCGGACTATCGGCAAACGATTCATTCGCCAGAATGGCAAATCCAATATTGAATCCGGTTTGTTTCGCGGTTCCTAGTAATAGCTTCAACCGCTCTATCATCACTCTGGCTTCGGGATCATCAATCCCCTGATAATGATGCATGTCGAACCATATGTTCAATGCGTTGTATCCCCATAACGAGAGTTCCTCCAGATATTCCCTGACCTGGTCTATCGGGGCATCGTGATAAAAGTTATGAAAATGGGTGGCAAAGTAAATTCCACGAACTTTTCGAGCAGGAACAGATGTACCTCGCCATGGGCTGGGAATAAAACGATCCTGAAGATAACGCGACGTCCGCAGGAATTTTCCGATTCCGTATCGCAAGCCCAGTTTATCGTTTCCTACGATTCGTATGCAGCCCGAAGAAACCTCCTCTATTCGAAATCCCTCCACTCCGATTCCAGGCTCGAGAGCCAATTCCACAAGCAGTGAGGCGGTTGAATGGTGGCCCCACTGTATTTGGCAACGTTTACTCAAATGACGTTGAAAAATCCCGATCAGATCGTTGGCCCATGGAACATCCTGCTCTGCCAATATGACCTCAATGGATTGGTAGTTTTTTTCTTCATTCATATTGCCGGCTTTCTTCATCCTGTAGAGATAGATAATTCCTTTACCCTTATCACACTCGGACGACCTGAACGCTATCGCCCGAACATCGGAACGTTTCGCATAAAAACCAGGTTATCCCTTGATTCTTCTATTTTCTGTAGTACATTATAAACCGGAGAGGGTAATAAGCCCATGGATGGAAAATACAATAATATGGATAATCCCTTTTTGTGGTTTAGAAAGATTTCAGCCTGGATCGACCAGAATCCATTGCCTCCGATCCCTTTCGCCGACTTTAGCGACTCCCGGCGATTCTACAATCCTCCCGCCCAGCATCTGGAAATAACGTTTATGACCGCGGGGAAACATCACGACCTGAAGATCGGCGACAAAGAGGTTTCGCTCTCGGCCGGCGAGGTGAGCCTGCACAACGTCCACTTTGGAAACTACTCCTCCAGGGCCGAGAACCCCCGAAGCTGGTGTCTTTTCATCGACACCCAAGGGATCAGGGAATTTGCCACAATGAAACGTGCCCCATTTTTTGTTTCCATGCCGGTCTCCAACCCCGGGCGTTTAACACTGGCCTTCGAAACACTCGCAAGCCGTTGCCGGCTGCCGGGCATGATCCATCCCGGGTATCTCAGCGGCACCTACGCCTACGATCCGAGA